>JAESTI010000218.1 GCA_016763665.1 Bacteroidia bacterium
ATAATATACAATGCTGCTAAAAAGATCAATCAAATGAGCAATGTAGAACTAAATGATAACAGAATTCCAGCAACTGGAAACCCTAACTGGATGATCTACAATCTTAGTACAGCATGGATAATCAGTGACAAAAGCAGGTTGAACTTTATAGTTGAAAACCTGTTCGACGTAAATTATCGTGTATTTAGCTCGGGTATTAATGCTCCGGGAAGAAACTTTAATGCAACCTACTATTTCTCCTTTTAATGAAAATCAGAACATTTATCTTGTTTTTGCGTAAGTATACAAGCCGAATACTAACTAATAAGGGGAAAAACATTAGAAAACTGATTCCACGTTTTCTAATAGCCAACAAATTTTCTTTCTCGGCCTTTATGAGGAATGCAGCATATACACTCATTTCGTTTGTGTGTATTATCGTGCTAATAAAACTTTTTAGCTTTAGCACTGATGAGGAACGCAATCGATACGAGCGTCAGTTTAGAGAGAATTACCACATTTATTCACTTGGAATTCCCAACAAACTGGACTTTGCAGGGGAACGTGTACCCCTTGAAGACTTCAATGTAAAGGAGCGATTAGACAGAGAGTTATTGGTTAATACCTACTTCCATTCACAAACTTTGCTTCATCATAAGCGCGCTAACAGGTGGTTCCCGATTATAAAACCCATTTTGAAAGAACATGGTATTCCTGAAGATTTTATTTATTTGACTTTAGCTGAAAGCGGTTTAGCGAATGTGGTTTCTCCCAAAAATGCAGTCGGCTTTTGGCAAATATTAAAGCCTACAGCCTTACAATATGGATTAGAGGTAAATAACAATGTTGACGAACGCTATCATGTAGAATTGGCAACCAAAGCAGCTTGTAAATATTTACTACATTCCCATGATGTATTCGGTAATTGGACTATAGTTGCAGCTTCCTATAATATGGGAATTACTGGAATAAAGAGACAATTGATTCGCCAAAAAGCTAATTCTTATTATGACCTTATCTTGAATTCAGAAACATCAAGATATATATTCAGACTTCTTGCATTAAAAGAAATAATTAATGATCCTTCAAGGTATGGTTTCATTTATCGAGATGAAGATCTATATCAATCGATTGATTTTGAAGAAATTAAAATTGATACAGCTGTTACCAATTTTGCCAATTTTTCATTTCAACATGGCATCAATTACAAAATGCTTAAGATATTTAATCCTTGGCTAAGAGATTCTCATTTGAATAACAAATCCCGCAAAGAGTACACTATAAAAATTCCAAAACTTGATTTTGATCCCTTAGCAAATAATAAATATTACTTAAAAGGATTTGAAACAGAAATGAGGAGTCATGAAAAAGACAAATTAAATCTACAAGAATTGATTCACATCGTTCAGCCTGGGGAAGACATCAACATGATCGCGAAAGAATACAAAATCAAAGTACAAGATCTGATGGACTGGAACGGATTAACTCAAACTTTCCTAAATGAAAATCAGCAGCTCATTATTTTTGCAAAGCTTGATGATGAAGCCTCTCAATTAGAACAAACCGAAAAGATCGAATAACTATCTTTCTTTTATATTTCTGCTAAATATACAGATAGTCAGAATGAGTTTATCGAAGTCTTGACGGCCAACATTTCGATAAATTCAATATGACCTTGATTTTTCGCATATTCAAGTGTTTAAAAAGTAATTTCCTTTATTAAAGAGAATATTTCTGTTCCATAAAACACTTACCATTCGTATATTTGCACCGCTTTTTGAAATACTAAGTAAGGTATGCCCGAAGAATTAGTAGAAATATACGGTGCCCGTGTTCATAATTTGAAGAACATTGATGTTACATTTCCGAGAAACAAACTTGTAGTTGTTACCGGTTTAAGTGGAAGCGGTAAATCTTCTCTGGCATTTGACACGCTTTATGCCGAAGGACAGAGAAGATATATAGAGACATTTTCCGCATACGCACGGCAATTCCTCGGGACACTTGAAAGACCAGATGTTGACAAAATTTCCGGACTCAGCCCTGTAATTTCGATAGAGCAAAAAACAACTTCAAAAAATCCAAGATCAACAGTAGGAACAATTACTGAAATTTATGACTTCCTCCGTTTACTTTATGCAAGAATCGGAGAAGCCTATTCATACAATACAGGTGAGAAAATGGTCAAATTCTCCCATGACCAAATCGTGAATAACATTTCAGAAAAACTTGATGGAAAAAAGATCATCATTTTAGCCCCCGTTGTTAAAGGAAGAAAGGGCCATTATAGAGAATTGTTTGATCGATATAGGAAAAAAGGATTTCTAAAAGCAAGAATTGACGGTGAAATAACGGATTTGCTTGAAGATATGCAGATCGAAAGATTTAAAACCCATGATATTGAGATCGTTATTGATAAAATTCATGTGAACCAATCAGCCCACACCAGGATCTCACAATCTACGGATCTTGCTTTGAAAATGGGTAACGGCTCTATGATCGTTCTTGAAGTTGAGAACAAAAAAGAGCCCATAATTCACAGTTACAGCAAGTATTTAATGTGTCCAACCACAGGCATAGCTTATGACGAACCAGCTCCGAATTGCTTTTCATTCAATTCTCCTTATGGAGCATGCCCGAAATGTAATGGCTTGGGAATACTAAAAGAGATAAATGTTAGTGCACTAATTCCGAATAAAAAACTAAGTATTGCAAAAGGTGGACTGGCTCCCTTAAACACGATCAAAACACCTTTATTACAAAGACAAATTGAGGCCATTGGCAAACTTAATGGTTTCAATTTAGACACGCCATTATCCAAAATATCTGATGAAGCAATGCAAATCATTTTTTATGGTACGGATGAAGCAATGGAAGTCCCTTTTGATTTTAATGGAAATGGTAAGAGCTACTCAATAAAGTTTGAAGGATTAGTCAATTTACTATTGAGAATATTTAAAGATTCGCCTGGATATGCTGATTGGGTAAAGGATTTTCTTCACGAAATTAATTGTACCGAGTGTAATGGTAAACGATTAAAAAAAGAATCCCTTCATTTCAAAATTGCTGATCAGAACATTGCTGAACTAGCAAGTTTAGATATTCTTCAACTAAAGAGCTGGTTTGAAAAAGTTGAAAGCAAGCTCAATGAACGACAAGCCATCATCGCTAAAGAAATTTTGAAAGAAATAAGAAACAGGATTGATTTTCTTTTGGATGTAGGTTTGGACTATTTAGCTCTTAACAGAACTTCGAGAAGTCTATCCGGTGGGGAAGCTCAGCGAATTCGCTTAGCAACACAAATAGGCTCAAAATTAGTTGGTGTGCATTATATATTAGATGAACCAAGCATTGGACTTCATTATCGCGATAATATAAGGTTGATAAATGCTCTTAAGGAATTAAGAGATCTAGGCAACTCTGTTTTAGTGGTCGAACATGATAAAGAAATTATAGAACATGCTGATTTTGTAGTAGACCTTGGTCCGGGTGCCGGGAAAAAAGGTGGTGAATTGGTTTTTGCCTGCAGCCCTGCAGAAATTAAGAGCAATCATGCTGACTCGCTAACAGCTAACTACTTAAACGGAAAGCTGAAAATTGATACTCCCAAAAAGAGAAGGTCGATTTCAGAAAAGTCAATTACTTTGAAAGGATTAAAAGGAAACAATCTCAAAAATTTAGAAGTTAACCTACCACTAGGCTGTTTTATTTGTGTTACGGGAGTTTCAGGAAGCGGGAAATCTACTCTTATTAATGACACCTTATATCCAATTATCTCAAAGAAAATATATAACTCCAATAAAGATCCTCTACAATATGAGTCCATTGAAGGATTGGAGCACATTGATAAGGTTATTGAAATTGACCAGGCAGCAATCGGCAGAACTCCTCGTTCAAATCCGGCAACTTACACCGGTGTTTTCACTGATATCAGGAATCTTTTTGCACAATTGCCTGAAGCCAAGATAAGAGGATATAAACCGGGCAGGTTTTCATTTAATGTAAAAGGAGGCAGATGTGAAACTTGTAGAGGAGGTGGTGCACGGATCATTGAAATGAACTTGCTTCCTGATGTACAGGTAAAATGTGAAGAATGTAACGGCAACAGGTATAATTTTGAAACTTTAGAAGTGCGCTACAAAGCAAAGTCTATTAATGATGTACTTAATCTTAGCATTAACCAAGCTGTTGATTTTTTTGAAAACATTCCAGCCATCATCAGAAAAATTAAAACTATGTAAGATGTAGGATTAGGCTATGTAACACTTGGACAGTCCTCTACTACCCTTTCGGGAGGTGAAGCGCAAAGGATAAAACTAGCTGCAGAATTGTCTAAAAGAGACACCGGAAAAACACTCTACATACTTGACGAACCAACAACAGGCTTGCATTTTGATGACATTAAGGCACTTCTGGCAGTATTAAACAAATTGGTTGACAAAGGAAATACAGTCATTGTAATAGAACACAACATGGATGTGATTAAAGTTGCTGACTACATTATTGACCTCGGCCCTGAAGGTGGTAGAAATGGAGGAAAAATTGTTGGGACGGGCACTCCAGAACAACTGGCTGGAATTAAGAAGAGTTTTACGGGAAATTTTCTGAAGAAAGAGTTGGAATCTTGATGTAAACAGCTTTGACAAGTATGCCTTGCCATGAGTTGGTGTGCATCCGGTATGGTACCCAATTTATATCCTCACACCTATCACCAATAGATCATCAGTTTGTTCATTGTCTCCTTTCCAATTCATGAGCTCATTTTCTATTTGAAGGTTTTGGTCTTCCATTGTCTTATTAAAGATATTAACCAGAAATTCCCTTAACCTTCTGGAAGTGAATTTTTTATCTTTAGGCCCGCCAAATTGGTCAGTATAGCCATCAGAGAAAATGTAGAATGTATCTCCTTTTTTTAGCTCTATTTCGTGATTCGTAAAATCTCTTTTTATTTCTTCAATTCCACCTATTCCGATATTGTTACCTTTTATGACTTCGAGATCCACTGTTTTATTGTTATTTCGGGTTATTAACAAAGGTCTATGTGCTCCTGCATATTCAATAGCAGCTTTTTGACCATTTAATGAGATACTAGTCAGTGCTATATCCATTCCATCTGCAGCTGTCACATCTGCACCTTCCTGGCGAAGGGCAAATTGGACTCCATCATGTAAATTATTCAGGATTTCTGAAGGTTTGGTAATGCCTTTCTCCAGAACGATCTGATTTAACAGGTCATTTCCAATCATGCTCATAAAAGCGCCCGGAACCCCGTGGCCGGTGCAGTCTACAGCAGCAATGATCATTGCATCAGAATTACTAAATCTTTGAGATTTAGTAATTCTTGTAAGATCAGTAAACCAGTAAAAATCCCCGCTCACAATATCTTTTGGTTGATAGAATATAAAAGATTCAGGAAGTTGTTCGTAAATTTTTTCTTTAGGGAACATAATAGCTGTTTGAATTCGCTTAGCATAGCTAATACTGGAAGTCATATGACGATTTTGTTCCTCTAATGTGGCTTTTATTTCTTCAACTTTTTCTTTCTCTTTATTAACTGCAATATTTACATTCCATAATTTCTTATTTTTTTCTTCTATTTCCTGCTTTTGTATTTCAATTTCATCTTTTTGTTTTTCAATTTCCCGAGTTCTTATTTTAACTCTTTCTGTTAAAATTCTTTTTTCTCTTTTAAGATTCCGTTCTCTTATTTTAACAAACCCCATAATAAACGAAAAACCACTAACCACAGATAATGAATAAAACCACCAGGTTTGCCAAAAAGGCGGCGTAATTGAGAAACTGAAAGTTGTAGGCTCCTTATTCCAAACACCTGCATTATTACATGCTTTCACTTTGAAAGTATATGCTCCGGGTGCAAGGTTTGTAAAATCTGCCTTCCTCTCTTTTGTTACTGGTGACCATTCTTCATCTAATCCTTCCAATTTATATTGATAACTTACCTTTTCAGGCAAGGTTAAACTAATACCAGTATAATGAAAAGCTATATGGTTTAATTCATAAGGCAAGACAGCATTATTCGACAAAAATGTATCCTTTCTTGCTACCTTGATTTTAATTATATGTGTTTTGGGTTCTAATTCATTTTTAGGCATTTTAAATTTAGGATCAAATTTTATTAAACCATTAATAGTTCCAAACCATAAAAACCCATCTTTATCTTTGCAAACAGCATTGGTGTTTGTTTCAATTTCCA
>JAESTI010000219.1 GCA_016763665.1 Bacteroidia bacterium
AAAAGAGAAAAGAAAAATGTGTTTTTTACTAACATACCCCTACACCCCTTTCAAAAGGGGAATTATGGAATTTTTCTTTTCTCTTTTTTTGCTATATGCATATTTATGGACAGACTCTATTTACTCCTCACAAAGAAACCTTTTCTATGTTAAGCTAATGTTAAGTGATAATTAATACTCATCAAGGAAACCTAGGAAACATTTATATTTATTTTTGTTTCCTAAGTTTTTTACACTTATATTTGCATCAGATATCATACTAATGGAAGAAAAAATAATTGGAGGGGCTTTACAACTTTATTTAAAGTACGGCATTAAAAGCATCACCATGGATGATGTAGCCAAGGAGTTAGGTATATCCAAGAAGACCATCTATAAAATAGTGAAAGACAAGGATGATCTTGTTCAAAAAGCAACAGAGTTCTTTATTGCAGCAGACAAAGCCAATATTGAGCAAGTAGTAAATAATTTTTCTGAAGTAATAGAACAAATGGTTCAAATTTGTAATTACAGTTGTACTGTATTAAAGAACCTTAACCCGTCTGTGATATACGATTTGAAAAAATACCACACAGAAACCTGGGATTTCTATCTCAATTATAAGAACAGCTTTATTTATGAGATCATTTATAAGAATATCACTAAGGGAATTAAATTAGGGTTTTATAGACCTGATATCGATGTTGACATCATTAGCAAATTCTATATCGGACAAATTGAAGTTCTAATAGACGACACGATATTTCCTACTCCTGAGTACAAATTTGAAACCATCTGTAGAGAATTTTTAACATATCACATGCATGGTATTGCAACTGATAAATCTATCAAGTTAATTGATAAATGTATTCAACAATTAGATAAATCATGAACCAAACTGCATTAATAACAGGAGCGTCTAACGGTATAGGACTTGAACTTGCCAAATTGTTGGCACAGGATAACATAGACTTAGTGTTGACCGCAAGAAGTGAAGATAAACTTGCACGAATTCAGCAAGAATTATCAGAGAAATACAACATAGAAGTACACATTATTAAATGCGACTTGTCTGAAATTGATAGTGCTAAAACTTTGTATGAAAAAGTTAAGAGCCTTGAGCTAAATATTGACATACTAATAAATAATGCAGGCTTTGGTGACTTTGGAAGATTTACGGATACAGACTGGGACAAGGAACAACAGATGATGCAATTAAATATGACCTCACTAACCCAGTTAACGAAGTTAATATCAAAAGATATGGTTAAATCTAACCATGGAAAAATAATGAATGTTGCTTCCACAGCTGCATTTCAAGCAGGTCCATTGATGGCAGTTTATTACGCCACCAAGGCCTATGTATTATATTTTTCAGAAGCAATCGCGCATGAACTAAAACGCAATAACATCACTGTAACCTGTCTTTGCCCTGGCCCAACTGAATCAGGATTTCAAGCTGCAACAGGAAATGAAAAGTCAAAGTTGGTAAAAGGCAAAAAATTGCCTACTTCTAAAGAGGTTGCCAAATATGGATATAAAGCAATGAAAAAAGGAAAAGTAGTTGCCATTCATGGAACACTTAACTATGTAATGGTAAATGCCTCGAGATTTTTACCAAGAAATATAGTTACAGACATTGTATACAAAGCACAAATTGAAGCCAGCTAGAATGAAGAAATTAAAGTAAATAGACAAAAAGAAACAAAATGAAAAAAGCAATCTTCATTATCACATTAATTATTTCAAATACACTAATTGCTCAACAACTTACTCAAACAATTAGGGGAACGGTAGTAGATCAGCTAACCCAACAAGAATTACCAGGAGCTACAATAAGTGTTATAACGTCTGATCCCATTATGGGAACCATAACAGATATAGATGGCAGGTTTAGAATAGAAGATGTTCCAATTGGACGACAAACTGTTAAAATAAGCTTTATTGGCTATAAGAATTTTACAGTTCCCAACATCATTGTTAATGCTCATAAAGAAATTGTTTTAACCATTGACTTGGAAGAGGAAGCTGTAGAAATGGAAGAATTGATAATTACTGATAAGAAAGCCTCTAATGAAGTAAATAATCAATTGGTAACAATTTCAGCTCGAGGATTTGATAGCGAGGAAACCAGTAGGTACGCAGGAAGCTTTGATGACCCAAGTAGAATGGTTGCCAACTATGCTGGAGTTAGCGGGGCAAATGATTCAAGAAATGACATCATCGTTAGAGGCAACTCACCCCTTGGAGTACTTTGGAGGTTAGATGGAATTGACATTCCGAATCCCAATCATTTTTCAACCCAAGGAGCTAATGGTGGCCCTGTCAGTATTTTAAATAACAATCTACTTTCTAAGTCAGACTTTCTTACAGGTGCATTCCCTGCTGAATATGGGAATAGGTCAGCTGCAGTATTTGACATAAGAATGAGACATGGTAATGATGAAAAGTACGAGTTTACCAGCCAATTTGGGTTTAATGGATTAGAACTAATGACAGAGGGACCAATACACAGAAAAAGTCGGAGTTCCTTTGTAGCAAGTTACAGATATTCCACTTTGGTATTATTTGACCTAATGGGAATAGATCTAGGTCTTCCTGCAGTTCCTATTTATGAGGACTTGTCTTTTAAGCTTCATTTCCCTACAAAGAAATTTGGAAATTTTGCATTGATAGGAATCGGTGGAATAAGCGGTATTACTATCATCGATTCAGAAAGAAAACGCAGCGAAGACGGAAAGGATCTTGCTCCAGAAGCAGAAAAAGGTTTTGATGTGAGTGCAGGATCAAAAACAGGAGTATTAGGTTTGACTAATAAACACATTTTCAGCAAATCCACCTATGGAAAATACTCCCTTGCCATTTCAGGAACAGAATTCAACGTAAATCAGGATTCCGTTGGATATGACGCTAATAATAACATAACAGGAAAGTTCCAGAACTTCGATGATGGTTCCAATAAAAGAACCATAAATTCGGAATATATTCTAAATCACAAGATCAATACCAAACACTTTGTAAAGAGCGGAATAAAATATAGTAATCTGGGATATCGATTATTTGAAATATTTAGAACTGATACGATCTCTGACTCAAAAGGCTCTACCGATTTGATCCAATCATTTGTGCATTGGCAGTGGAAAATAAATGGTTTGATCACGGCCAACTTTGGAATTCATCATCAATCACTTTTACTAAATAACAAGCACGCTATAGAGCCAAGACTAGGATTAAAATGGAGCATTACTGAAAAAAGCCTTATCAATTTGGGTGCAGGGCTACATAATCAAATGAATCCACTTGAAGTATACCTGCGTGAAACCAAAATTAACGG
>JAESTI010000003.1 GCA_016763665.1 Bacteroidia bacterium
GTGTGTGGATCGCAAAGGCAATATTTGGTTTGGATCAAATGGTGGAATAACTAAGTACGATGGAAAAAACTTCAAAACATTCACTGAGAATGAAGGCTTATGCCAGAATAAAGTAAGATCCATTTTAGAAGATAGAGAAGGAAATTTGTGGATAGGAACAAATGGTGGGGTCAGCAAGTTTAGCGGTATGACTTTCACTATGATCAGTACCGAAGATGGTTTATGCAACAACGAAGTTCATTCGATCATTGAAGATTCAAGAGGTAATTATTGGTTCGGTACCGCTTTCGGTATTAGCAAGCTTTCCTCTGATAATATATTCAATATCAACAAAAATAATTTCACCAACTATTATGTTGAAGATGGATTAAGCACCAATATTATTTGGACTCAACTTGAAGATCAGAATAAGAACATATGGTTTGGAACAAACAGAGGAGGTATAAGTATTTTGAAAAACACAAAGTCAATAACTCCTAAATTCAGCTCTTATACAAAAGAAGCAGATGGACTTCCCAACAATATTATTTATTCTTTACTTGAGGATAAACACAAAAATATCTGGTTAGCTACAAACCGAGGAATAAGTGTATATGATGGAATCGAATTTAAAAATTTCTCAAAAAAGCAAGGGCTTATAGGGAATATCACCTCTTGTCTACATGAAACAAAAGACGGAAAAATTCTGATAGGCACAGGTTCAGGTATAAGCATTTACGACCCGGATATACAAACTGATAACAACCAATTCAGATTTATTAATATTGATGATAGGCATGGTTTAGAATATCCAAATATTTACACGATCAATGAAGATTGGAATGGAAATATATGGATAGGAACTTTCGGTGGTGGTGTGTACATGTTACAACATGATGACTTATTGGCAATATGCAATGGTGATATAAAACTTGACTCAACGAAAAAATTGGATTTCATCAATTTTAGTGAAAAAGATGGCTTAAGTTCTAATTCGGTAAACTTGATGGAGTTTGATAACAATGGATTTTTATGGCTTGGAACCATTAAGGGAATTAACAAACTGGATATTTATAAATATTTGAAGACAGGAGAAAAAGAATTCAGGTTTTACGGCAAAGACAAAGGATTTAGAGGCATTGAATGCAGTATCAATTCTGTTTGTAAAGACAGCAATGGCAATTTGTGGTTTGGCACTATTAAAGGGGCTTATTTATATAATCCTGATGAAGATAGAGAAAACACTGTTCCCCCATTAACACATATTAATGGGATCAGACTTTTCTATGAAAAAGAAAATTTACTTCAATATGGAGATCCGGAAAGTGAATATCCAAACCTCCCAAATGAACTTGAATTACCATATTCACAAAATCATTTAACTTTTGATTTTATTGGAATTAGCCTTACAATTCCAGAAAAGGTTACTTATCAATATCAATTGATAGGATTCGATAAAGGTTGGTCACCAATCACAACAGAAAACTATGTTACATATTCTAACCTTTCAGCAGGTGATTACACATTCAAGGTAAAAGCCTGCAACAATGATGGATTTTGGAATGATGAAGCAAACGTTTATAGCTTTTCTATCACCCCACCATTTTGGGAAACATGGTGGTTCCTTAATTCCATACTCTTAATGATTCTTGGAAGCATTTATTCATTTCACAAATTAAGGATAAGAGGTATTGAAAGAGATAGAAAACGTCTGGAAAAAACAGTAGAAGAGCGAACTTATGAACTAACTATAGAAAAGGAAAAAACCGAACAGGTTAATACCGAATTGATAGAACAAAAGAGACAATTGGAAGAAACCAATACTATTATTGAGGAAAAGAACAGGCACATTACGGATAGTATCATTTATGCCCGTCACATCCAGGAAGCCATTTTCCCTCGTGCAGAATATGTAAATGAATATCTTCCAAATTCTTTTGGGTTATACAAGCCCAAAGAAATTGTTAGTGGTGATTTTGCCTGGTTCAACTATAAAGAAAATAAAGTATTTATCGCTGCTGTTGATTGCACGGGGCATGGAGTTCCCGGAGCATTCTTGTCTGTGCTCGGTAACGCCTTGCTACATCAAATTATTAACGAAACAAAAATATTAAAGCCAGGAGAAATACTTAAGCTTCTTCATAAGCATGTACAAACTTCACTACACCAATTAGAAAGTGATACTGATGTATTTGATGGTATGGACATAGCATTATGCTCCTTGGAAAGCTATGAACAACAAAATGGAACAGTTGCAAAAATTGAATACGCCGGTGCCTTTAGGCCTTTATATCATGTAAGAAGAAACAAAGAAGATACAGATTGGGAAGTAAATGTGATAAAAGCAAACCAGCTTCCAATTGGAGGGAATAATGAAATTCCAAATTATGAGTTTACAAATCACAAGCTAAAAATTAAAAAAGATGAAGCTATTTACATATTTTCAGATGGTATCACAGATCAGTTTGGCGGCAAAAATGCTAAGAAATTTATGGGAAGAAGACTTGAAGAGGTACTAATAAAAGCCCAGGAGCATGATATTAGTGCGCAGCGGGAATTTGTTGAAAATGCAATAGATGAGTGGAAAGGTGATTTGGACCAAACTGATGATATTTTAATGATTGGAGTTAAGTTTTAATGACTGATGCTAATTACTAATGAATACAAATGATACTAATAAAAAGCTGATATACGAATATCTAATAGTTTATAAAACATATACACAAATTAGCCAATACACGATTACACGAATCATCGAATACACGATTTTGAATCAATGCAAAAGGTAATTTTTCAAGATTTAGGGAATATTGATTATAAGGATGCCTGGGATTATCAGGAAAAACTCTTTGAGAAGATCGTTGCGATAAAAATGAAAAACCGTGAGCTCCCCCTCGCTAATCAACATCCCCCAAAACATTATTTACTTTTTTGTGAACATCCTCATGTTTATACATTAGGGAAAAGTGGTTCCGAAGACAATTTATTGGTAAACAACGATCAATTAACAGAAAAGAAAGCCGCTTACTTCAAGATCAACCGAGGTGGAGATATCACTTACCACGGACCTGGACAAATTGTTGGATATCCAATCCTGGATTTGGATCATTTCTTTACAGATATTCATAAATACATGAGATTTTTGGAAGAAATAATTATTAAAACATTGGCAGATTATGGAATAAGAGCTGGCCGATTAAAAGGTGCAAC
>JAESTI010000220.1 GCA_016763665.1 Bacteroidia bacterium
AATTCAATGATGCTGAATTTATTTTGGAAGATGGAAAATATGTATGCGGAGTAGAGGTTGAAAAAATGTCAAAGTCCAAATGGAACGTTGTAAATCCAGATGAGATTATTGATAAATACGGTGCTGATACGCTGAGAATGTATGAAATGTTTTTGGGACCATTAGAAGATTCCAAGCCATGGAACACCCACGGAATTGAAGGAGTTCATAAATTTTTGAAGAAACTTTGGAGATTATTTTATGATGAACAGGGGGCTTTATTAATTAACAATGATGTACCCAACGAAAGTGAACTGAAAACGCTTCATAAAACGATTAAAAAAATAGAAGATGACATCGAAAAACTATCGTTCAACACTTCAATAAGCGCTTTTATGATATGTGTTAATGAATTAACTGATTTAAAATGTCATAAAAAGCTTATTCTTAGCGATCTGGTTACTTGCTTATCTCCATTTGCCCCTTACATTTCAGAAGAACTTTGGCAAGCATTGGGAAATAATGAAAGTATAACTAAAGCTAAATTTCCTGAGTGGAACAATGATTTCATTAAAGAAGATTCCTTCGAGTGCCCTGTATCTATTAATGGAAAAGTAAGAACCAAGATCAACATCCCGGTTGAATTAACACAAGAGCAAGTTCAGGAAAGAGTAATGGACTTAGAAACTGTTCAAAAATGGATGGAAGGAAAGGAGCTTAAAAAGTTTATTTATGTTCCAAAGAAGATTGTTAATATAGTTGTATAACTCTTCTTTGTTACTTATTCTTCTTTCCCCTTTATCTTTTTCAACTCTGAAACATCCAATAAATCTCTTTCTCTACCCGAGCTGATCTTTGAAATAATCAAGGTATCGTAATCAAATAAAGGAACTATAAAATCTGCTACATTTAATTTTTCAGCTTTTTGGAATGCTTCATCAAATGATATTTTAGTTGAGTAAAGTTGTATTACATCAATCTTAAAATTCTCATTCAAAATAACATCAACATTATTCCCAGTTTGCAACATCTCAATTGCTTTTTTGACATTTTCTTGAGCAAAATCTAACGCTTGCAGTGCATCATTAAATAATTGTAGGTTTTTTTCGGATTTATCAATCCATATATCTAAGTCTAAAGTTCCTCTAATGTATCCATGTGCGTTGACAGCAAAACCTCCAACCAATAAATACTTTACATGATTTTCATAAAGAGCTTTGAGAAATTGTTTGTACTCGTTATTTCTAATGTCCACTATTTCCTGAGTACAAATTTATTGTAAGTTATTGGTTGGTTCTTGATCAACTCGGCATTAAATTCCATCATCTCAAGAAGTTTGTTGATCCTTTCAAGTGGAGTCATTCGGAGAGCAAGCAGGCGAGTATTTTCCTCCGACTCCTGAAAATCCTTAACTTTTTTTATTTCTATTTTCCTTGCCATAATTTTATTATACGAGAATGCCTATAATTGGTTTATTCTTTATTCTGTAACAACGTTAATTTTCTATATTTCAGATACGTTTCTTTTGCAGATAGCATACATATTACCCAACCGTAATAACCGTCCCAAAAGCCGGCTTTAATAATATAATTTCTGAAAAGCTTAAACCCCGCACTTACCAAGGCTCTGAGAATATTTGATCGCTTACCTTTTGCAAACATAGCCTCTGCTGCCAAAGTTGAAAATTGTTCGACCTTTTTTTTGTGTTCTTCAATAGTGTAATAAGAATAATGGAGTAATGGTCCTTTTAGCATTTTGGATTTTACTCCGCTATGCAACTCAAACCTATCATGTGGATTGACGCCCTTCCACATTCCCTTATCTTTATCAAATAATCTAATTTTCCTATCCGGTGACCAGCCGCCAAAATTAATCCATTGACCACAGTAATTATTCAACCGGTTTACATAGTAGGCTTCGCCATCCCAATGCTTTTTAATGTATTGAATTGACTCTATCAAGTTTTCAGACAATGCTTCATCTGCATCCAAAGACATAACATGCTGATGGCTTGTTTGTGCCATCACATAATTCTTTTGACCAATATACCCTTCAAACTCATGTTCAATAAATTTCACATTAAATTCTTCACAGATCTCTTTTGTTTTGTCAGTTGAAAAGGAGTCCACAACTACAACTTCATCAGCAACTTTTTGAACAGACTCTAAACATCTGCGTATGTCACGTTCTTCGTTATAAGTTATTATTGCTATAGAAAGCTTAATCATTCTTTATTCGTTTATTCGTGAAGTGTTGTATTCGTTAATTCGCATTAAATCACTGAGTAGTTACTTATTTTTGTGATGAATAATGCTAATATGCCAATTCATGCGAATGATACCAATAATTTACTAATATACAAATAGCGCATAGCTTATAGATAATGTCTAATAACCCGAATATACGATTACACGAATTAACGAATACACGAGTTAAGAATTTTGTTGGATATTAATTTGGTATTGGCAATCTTTGAAATGTATTAATCCATTATACCTTGTCTACAGAAATAGAAAATCTCCTATCACAACTTCACGAAGGAAATAACAAAGCCTTGGCACGATGTATTTCCATTGTTGAAAATGAAAGTGATGGCCACCAAGATCTGCTCGAAAATCTTAATATAAACAATGGTACGTCCGTCATTGGCTTAACCGGGCCTCCAGGAGCAGGTAAAAGTACATTGGTTAATGGAATCTTGTCTCAACTATCAAAAGATGGCAAAAAAGTAGGCGTCATAGCTATTGATCCTACTTCGCCTTTCAATTTAGGTTCACTGCTTGGTGATAGAGTTAGAATGGGTGACCATTTTAATGATGAAAACATCTTTATCAGGTCATTGGCAACCAGAGGATCATTGGGTGGTCTATCCGCCAAAACCATTGAAGTTCTTGATGTTATGAAATCAGCGGGATTTGACCAGGTAATTGTGGAAACAGTTGGAGTTGGCCAATCAGAAATTGAAATAATTGGTTTAGCAGATACCACCGTTCTTGTCTTAGTTCCTGAGTCTGGTGATGAAATTCAGACTTTAAAATCCGGCATCATGGAGATTGCTGATATTTTTGTGGTCAACAAA
>JAESTI010000221.1 GCA_016763665.1 Bacteroidia bacterium
AACTTCCCAGCAAGTCGCTGACATCTCCAATTGTATCAAGCATTTGCTTTGTAAAACGAGATTTATCTCGTTGTTCACCATTGCGAGATGAATCTCGCGTTACGAGTCTGTCTAAAAAAACCTGCAGATAAGTCAACTCCACCTCAGTGCTGTCAGGGCTCAATTTATCAAGCAAGGCATCTGCAAAACCATCTTCAACAACAATATCATGCACCTTACACGGCCCCTCAATTGCATCTTTAGCATTTGACCTAGCCATTTTTTCAATACGCATCCTGTTTTCAAGGAAGGTTGGGAGCACCCGTTCAAATTCAGTAATTCCCGCCAGGTATTCTTCACGCATCACAAAAAGTAATTTGCATTGCAGGTCAGACTCAACAACTTCTTTTATCTCTTTGGCGAATTCGTCCTTTTCAAATTTATTTCCGAAAATGAAGAGTTCTTCAAACTGGTCAAAAATGAGGTAGATAGGTTTAAAATGATCGAGATACAATGATTTGATAGACTTGAGTAAAGGCTCATTAGGTTGGAGTGCAGTTATTGCCAAATTGCCGACAGATTCAGATACAGCTTGCAGCATATTACTACCTCTCCTCACATGCACCGGCAACCAATCAGATTCCTCAAACTTGTTGGCCAAACCGCAATTAATTAAACTGGATTTACCAGTACCCGAAATTCCATAGACCAACAGTATTTTGCTCTCAAAAACTTTGGAATACAATTCCTCAATTTCCTTATCTCTCCCGAAGAAGATGTCTTTGTCTTCTTTGGTGTAACTATCTAGAAATTTGAAGGGGGAGGCGCGCATTTGTCAGTTTTGTCTTTCAATTATACCATAAACTTCTTTATCGGAGTTTGACAATTGCCAAACATTGCCTCTCACATGATCGGAATTTACCTTGTTAATTATATCATTTACAAATAATGGCATTAATCCAACCGTATGATCATCCGAAGCAGTAAGAATATATTTATCATCATTTGAAAATGATACTTTATATACTGCTGCATTATGGTTGGTATACACTTGTAATTCTTTACCCTGCATATTCCACAACCTTGTTGTGAAATCATTCGAACAGGTTGCTATAAATTGATCATCATGAGAAATGGAAAAATTATTTATTTGATCAGAATGCCCAGTTAATGTAGCAATTAATTTTCCATTAATTTCCCAAATACGGATTTGATTAAGGCCGTTTATTATCCCTACAACATATTTGTTGTTATTTGCAAACCTAGGATTAGAAATACTAATTAGTGAATCCTTGATTTGGGTTAACGAGTTGCCTTTTATATTCCAAATTCGAACAACACTATCTGAAGTTGAAGCAAGTATTAGGTTTTCATCCCTAGAAAAATCAAAGGAGTTAATATCATTGCTATCAATATTTAAAGTTAGTACCTCTTCATACCTTACGTCACTACTGACTTGGCTCCATAACCTAACTTTATAGTCATCATAAGAATTTGATTTAACATTTTCAGTCAAGAGGTATTTGCTACTTGGAGATAACTTAAAGTTCATTATATTCTTGAATTCTTGCAATACTTCTCCTTCCATGTTTATTAAATTGGTTACACCATCTAAATAGAAAGAAGAAACTAACAAATGTTTGCTATCAGGTAATAGCTGTATTTGGCTAACATTTCCTACCGTACTAATCGTGTTTTCCAGTTTACCATCTATACTCCATAGATAAATAATTGTATCACTTCTGGAATTACTTATTATATATTTTGAGTTTGGTAAAAATGTTGCTGAATTCACAACATAATGACTGTTGTGTTTTAAGGTTTGTAATTGTTTTCCATGTCGTGACCAAATTCTTGCTGTATAATCCCAACCGGTTGTTAGGATATTGTTACCGTCTGGTGAAAACTGTGCATCCACAACATAGGCCTGATGTCCTCTTAAAATACTATACTCATCAGGCTCAATGTTCCATACATTGATAGTTTTATCGCCCGAAGAAGTTATGACAAATTTAGAATCAGAAGAAAATTTAGCGGATAGAACCTGTGATCTATGACCCTTTAAGTTCATCAATTCAACTCCATCCCAATTCCATAATTTTGCAGTTCCGTCATCGGAGGAGGAGACAATATACTTTTTGCATGGTGAAATATCCACATTCCAAACCATTGCTTTATGTCCCTCCAGTACATTCACATTTTCTCCATTAAAATCCCATATTCTTATGGTATTGTCCTTCGAAGCTGACACAAACATTTTTCTATCTGTATCAATGTCTATTGAGTTAACAAAACTGCTATGTCCTTCAAACAATAATACTTGAGAATTGGCGAGATCCAACCTGCCTATTTTATTATCATTTCCAGCTGTAAATAAGTATTTGGAATCCTCTGTAACTGCAGCATCCAGAATAGCCCGATCATGCATTTTGACAATTAATTTGCTATTGCCAGAAATGTCAAATACATTTGCATAACCACCGTCATCTAAAGTAATAATGTCATTTTCTGGAGTAAATAATGCCATGCTCAGTCCATAGTAATTTCCTTGCGGATTATTATGAAGATAATAACTAAATATATTCCCATCTATATCCCACAATGCCGCATTTCCATCTGTGCACGCGGTTAATATTCTAATCTTTCGCTCTACAACTTTAATATACGCGGTAACTATTAAACCTTGATGCCCTTTGAAAACATGAAGACATTTTCCATTAACATCCCACAACCTTGCTGTTCCATCAAGTGAGGTGGTAACTATTAATTTGCTGTCAGGTGAAAAATTGATTCCATCTGGATGATCAAAGCATAATTCATCTGTATGTCCTATCAATTTTGCCTTTATTGTTCCATCTATATTCCAAACTATTGCCGTATTATCCCCTGAAGCTGATACAATGAATTTACCATCCGGAGAAAACTTTGCAACTTTTACCCAGGCGTTGTGTGCTGAAAATTTACCATAAAAAGGTAGATGACCATAAGCAGACATTAAAACCTGATTAGCCAATGGTGTAGGTTCAATTCTATAAGCTGCTTCTGCCAATCTATAAGCAAGAGTGGGGTCCTCATTTAATGTCATGTAGGCTTTTGTAGCAATAGAATTAGATTTAGCTATTTTTAAGATTTTCCTTTTTAGGTGCTCGGAGTTGTAATATGCTATCCCTGTGAGTACAAGTAATATGGAAATAAAAAAGGAAAATAGTATTATTAGCATTCTGGATTTTCGCTTTTTAGCAACTGATTTCTTACTCTTTTGTATAAATCCTTTTAATTCTGTACTCAGTAGTAAATCTGTTTCGTATAATTGAATATATTTGATATTGTCTTCACTTAATAATACTCCTCTTTTTTTATACTCATTAAAACTGTTAAGTATGAATTGCCAAATTTCTAATATGTTTTTCTCAACATTAGATATCTTCTCATAAATTACTTTAGCAAGACTATCATGCCGCAATTCATATTTGTCATTGTCATCTTTGTCTCTTAATATTCTAAGATCCACAAATTGATGGATATTACTTTCGATGGTTTCACCCGGAATATCCTTACCCAGCGTTTGGCTGAATTCCTTAATTTCTTCAATTCCAATTTGCTTTTTGGTTCCTTGCAACGATACAAAGGCTTTTAGTATGGTCAGACCTGTTTCTGAATCAGGAAGTATGGAAATCTGTTCTTCCAGAAAATCAGAAAGGACATCTCCAATGCGGCCTAGATCGGTCAGCATTTTGAGAGTAAATCGAGAGGCATCTTTTTTCTTACCACGAGATGAATCTCGTGTTACATATTCTTTGTAAAGTTTGTCTAAAAACACCTGCAAATAGGTGAGTTCTATTTCGGCTTTATCGGGGCTTAATTTTTCTAGAAGTTTAGGTGCGAATCCTTCCTCAACCTCAATATTATGAACGCCACATGGACCTGTAATACAATCGATAGCACCTGTTCGGGTCATTTTTTCGATACGAGTTCGATTCTCAAAAAAATCAGGTATTACATTTTCAAATTCAGCAATGTTTTCGAGGTACTCCCCCCGTAATACAAAAATAAACCTGCACTGAATCTCTTCTTCAAGAATATCCTTTATAGAAGTAATAAATTCTGATCGTTCTTCAGCTGTACCGAAAATGAACAACTCCTCAAATTGATCGAAAATGAAATAAACAGGTTTGAAGTGATCCAGATATAACGACTGAATGGATTTATTTAGCGATCCATTAGCCTTTACTGAGGTAATTGCTAGAGACTGGATATTTTGCAACAAAATTAGATATGAAATACCTGTGTAGAACTTGTAATACCAAATGTGATAACATTCCAGACCATATAATAAAAGTTCACAAGTTTCCAAAATCCCTTGTTGAATCTCAATTAAAAGCAAAGAAAGATTGTTATGATAGTTC
>JAESTI010000014.1 GCA_016763665.1 Bacteroidia bacterium
AAAAGAAAAATGTATTTTTTAGTAACATACCCCTACACCCCTTTCAAAAGGGGAGTTATGGAATTTTTCTTTTCTCTTTTTTACGTTATATCTATATTTATAGACAAACTCTAGTAAATGGATAAACAAATAATTGACATAAGTAAGTTTAAACAAAGTAATGATTTTTATGATTCATTTACGTTGATTACAACAGTTAAGAGTTTTGATCTGCAGGAAATTCGCAAAAGATATGTTGCATCCCGAAAGACCAACAAATCAGGGAAAGTTGGAAGCGTAGAAAGGCGAGAAGTAGGCGTAGGTGGCATTGTTAAGGTAAAAATAGATCAAGGTAAAGTTGTTAGTAATGATATTCTGGTAAAGCTTAAGGAACCCAGAGGAATTGGAATTTGCAATGACTATCTTGGAATTGCCGCAGAGAATACTGTTTATCTAATCAGTGATAATGCTGTAAAAGAGATAAATAGTCCATGGTTCAGCTATATTCACACCCTCGACTTTTCTCCTCATGAATCAAATAAGATATTGATCTCATCATCAGGATTAGATTGTATTTTTGAATATGACACAGAAACTCTTACTGAAACCTTTAGCTGGTTCGCCTGGGAAAATGGGTTCAATGAGGCAACAGATCCGAAAACGGAGGAAAAGATAATTCTAACCAAAGATGCTCAAACTGCCGAAGATTTGAAAAATTCGAATCAAAATGTAATGCTAATTGAAAATCCAATTGAACAAGTCTTACCTACAGCTATGAGAGCTGCTTTTATCAATTCTGTAGTGTATGATGCAGATAGCCCTGCAAATATCTTGGGTACTTTTTTTCACAAAGGAGCCGTATACAAGATCAATATGAATGATAAACAAGTCAGTTCTGCACTTGAAGGATTGAAAAGTCCTCATGGCGGATTTAAATTAAATAATGAAATAATGGCCACTAGTACTGCCACAGGAGAAGTAGTCATCGGCAACATTGATAATCAAAAGCGCTATATTTTTGAAAATCTACCGGGGAAACCTGATTATTTAGACAGCTTGGAATGGCTTCAAAATTCAAAATTAATTGGGGATAATATTATTACTATTGACTCCAACCGTACTTCGTTTGTGATCTTCAATCCAAAAACGGAATTGTATTCAATGATTCCTTACGATAATAATTGGGCTATTCAGGATATGATCGTTGGAGAAATTTCAGAAAGTCAGGAAAACAATGTTCGGTCTTTGTCAAGTGAATAAGCCCTACTTACGAGCTTTCATCCCATCCTTATATGCTTGTTTTAGCTCTGGCATATTCTCTTTAGTAGCCTCTTTGGCTATTTCTTTATAAGAACTGGCAGCATCTTTCAAACATTTAGCTTTCGCTTTTATGTTGGCTGCATTCGCTATACACTCACAATAAGTAGAAGTAACTCCTTCAACCTTATCAGCTGGACTGTTGCTGCATGAGCTTAAAATCAGCAAAAATATCGTTGTTGTTAATATTTTAGTTCTATTCATCATCCTTAATCGTTATTTGTTAATCGTTAATTGTTATTGGGTAATTGTAATTAGATGATCCATCGAATATTTTCAAAAGCTTCAGCGTAATTAACCCCAATTTGAGTACCTCTCACTTTTGCCAATCCTTTTGTAAAGTCAACATTTTTATAATTTCGAAAATCCTGTGATTCATATTCTCCTAAAGCCTTGACCTTTGCTTCCAAATGAGCATCTTCCAAAACACAATGCAAGTTACTAGTAAATGTAAAGCTATTCCAAGGCATCTCATAACCGGCAATTCGTGTATTCTTAAATGCTCTTACGCCTTCACAATGTATTATTTGATGGTCCTGATGAACATCTTGCGAATTAGGAAGAAAAACCAAGTCAGGATTTATTTTCTTTTTTAAAGAAATTAAGTTTTCAAGAATTAGTTGCCGGTTTACAGGAAATTCTCTTACAGGATAATCATACGTGATCAATCTCTCCTCAGGTATTCCTAAATGGACAATTGATCGCTTAAGTTCTTCATATAATGTATTCTCTTCAAATTCACTAGGAAGAGACTTGTTACATGGTGAAAACACAACATACCAAACTTCACTTCCCGATTCAGTCAATTTTTTAATCGTGCCACCACAACCAAACTCAACATCATCAGGGTGAGGTGCAAGCGCTATTACTTTTTTTAATCCTTTCATGTTAGATAGTGGATATTGAATGTTAGATATTAAATACTAATTTTCAATACATATTATAAACCTATCATCAAATATCAAAAACAAATATTCTAATTTTCTGTATCATAGCCAACTTTATTCATAATTGGACCAAATTTATCATAAAGTAAACTTAAACTTTCTTCATCAAAATGTTCCTTCCATTCATCAGCACTACCCTTTCTTATAAAAGGAATTGAAGTATCAATTTTCATTTTTTCATGAAGTTCTTTTCTTTGATTGGAAAAATTCTTCATATTTTCCATTGAACTATATTCAATCGCTTTTTCTATTTGATCATCATCATTGCTAAGATCAAAAAAATTTGCAATTTTTTTCAATTCTATATTAGTATTAGCTCTGAGGTCCTCATACTTTATAATTAAAAATCTATTATCGTCATGGCCGATGCCTCCTATCCAACTACCAACATGCTCTTCCCAAGAACCAAAATTGGAATACATACCCTGACTGTAATTCCCCTGAATAAAATCTTTCAAATAATCTTTGAATATTATGTTCTCAGGGATTCTTCTATCTCTTTTTAATAAATAATAATAGGAAACTGCAACGCTTCGGGGATCACGCACAAGATATACGACTTTCTTATACCGAGGATCAAAAACATCATGGCTTTTAAGTATTCTGGGAGAATTAATTGAATCTATTCTGTTTGACAATTTAAAATCTTCAATAGAAGCCACATTTTGCCAATAAGAGTTAAAAGTCAAAGGCTTATCGTCTTTGTTTATCAAGTTCGCAACAAGAAAACGAGTCCAGGTATTTCCACTTCTGGGATAGGAAACTATCATCTTATCATCAGCCCTTATTTCATGTAATCGAGATTTTACAGGATAAATTTTCAAGCCTGTAAATCGATATAATACCTGATTTACTCTTTCAAAGAGCAGAACTTTCTTTTTTAAACTATCAGTTAAATACATACCCTAGCAATAATCTTCAATCAACTGCTTATCGCAAACATTTTCGAAATGATTATCTCTCATATATTCAAGAATCCTCTTATAAACGTCTTTATATCCCTTAAACTTATAATCACTGAAGAATTTATTGTGCCATAATATAGAAAACAAGGTGTTCTCTTTATTTGATTCCAGAAAATACAAGACATTCTTTTCTGCTTTTTCCGAAGAAAGTTTTTGGTAATGCCACAGCGATGCGTCCATCACGTGCAAAGGTATTGAAACTACATCTAATTGTCTATTTAAATCCATATCAAATGGCTTGAAAGGCATTGAATAATTATTCCGAAATCCGGACATTTCAGCAAAACCCAAACTGAAGTCCATTTTAATACCCGCTTCCTCCATTTGCCTTAAAGAGTCAGGCATTTTAATTTTTAAAAAGTGATTTCTATTTAAAGCTGTTGCCCAACCAAGTTTCTCCAGTTCATTACTATAAGAATCATCGGAAAAGCTCTTGTGCAAACCATTGGTAAAACCTCTTCTTTCAATTTCTTTTATTAAACTCTGAATTCGGTTGCTTTTTATATCGTAATCTGCATTATGAACATTGCCATAAACTTTACCTTGATTCACCAACCAAAAAAATGTTGATTTCACTCCAAATTGATCTTCAATATCCATGATCCTATCAAGATTGAACCAATTTGATCTTCCAATAATTTCGTTGTACAACAATTTTAATAGAGTATCTACTCGTAACTTTTTAAGTGCATAAAAGCCATCCTGAAACAATGAACCATAAAAAGTATCATTGTCATGGGAAACAAAAAATTTATTCCGATTGTGAGGTCTTTTAAAATTCGAATTTATTTGAGGTAATTGTTCATGTAATTTATTGAAATACTGTCCAACTAAATTTTCATTAATACAATTAAATTTATGTTGATAGCTTTCTTTATAACTAAAGCGTCCATGTTGATCTGTTTTCCCCACGCCATATTCTTGTAAACAATTGAGCATATAGAAACTTGTTGAGAGATAATCAGGTTTATTCTCCGTATTGTAGATCAATGGTTCCTTTTCAAAGAGATTTGCAAAAGAGAATGATTTCGAATCTAAACTGGCAATAAACTTCTCAGAAATCTGAATATCCGCACTTTCATTATTACTTATCGTTATATCCGGATCATTTTCAACGTAATTTGATCCAAAACCAATGTGTTGGGAAAAAGTATTCCATGCATGTTCAATTTTGGGTTTATGCTCATTGTTAATATCAATCTTCACTCTAGGATTTTGTTGCTTCACTGAAATATTGATACCATTATTATTTGAATTTTGTAGTTCATCCAAATTCTCAAAAGCTTTACCATCAATAAACTTTTGCATCCAAAGTTCCAGCATTACTAATTGCCAAAGCTTTTTTTGTTTTTTATATCTGAACCGTTTATATAGCAGGTCTATTTTTTGATCATTGAAGATCTCTCGCTTTTTTAAACTCTCTATGGAATTTTTCGTCAATTCAGACAGCTCATTATTTATCCAATGTGATACTGGAACTGTAAACCCTTTCTTTTTCATCCCAAAGCAACTGGGAGCAATGTACTTTTCAGCAACCTTTCTTAAGACATATTTTTGAATGCCATTTTGCATTTTATACTTTGATGGAATTCGGAAAGCAGCTTCCACTAAGTTATGATCCACAAGCGGCACCCTACCCTCAATGGAATGTCTCATAGTAAACTGATCGATCCTGTATAACAAGTGACTTGTCAAGTACAATTTGAGATCATAATAATTCAATGCCTCTATATCATCTGTAAATTGCAGATCAGCCTGGTTATATAGCTTGTTCATTATCGAAGTTGAGTCTATATCAAACTCAGGATTGAAAAACTGTTTCTTTTCAAACTCCATCATCATGGAATAATATTCGCTGAAATACTTGTCGGGCGTATCCGACCTTCCCATACCCTTTACCAAGTCTACATTAGGACCTAAGCCATTGGGTATCATTTTTAATAACGGGCTAAAAACCCTAGCCTGCTTCCAATATTTAGTAAATTTATAAAGTGGATAACCTGCAAATAACTCATCTCCTCCTGCACCATTTAATATCACTTTAATGTTATTCTCCTTCACAAATTCGGTAAGAATATAATCCGGTGATAGAGAATAAAATGGTTCCTCGAATCCAAGCACCATTTCATCAATATTATTATAAATATCACTTGATTTAACAGTCCTGATAATATGTTCCATATTATGCATGGCAGCAGTCTCTTTCGCCTGTGGAAGTTCATCTACTGACTCAATATCTTCAAAACCTAAAGTAAAAGCCTTAATACCAGTATGCAGCTTACTAGCTATGGCAGATATCGTTGTAGAATCAAATCCGCCACTCATGAACGTACCAACCTCTACATCTGCAATTAACCTGTACTTAATTGATCTTGTCATCTCACTTTCCAGCAAATCAACAGCATCAGATTCGCTCATAGTTAAATCTTGAGTACCAATTGGAATGTCCCAATATTTTTGTTTTGTGAACTGCCCATCATTCAGGTTAATTCGCATATGATGACCTGCTTCTAAGGCAACGACATCTTTGAAAGTAGTTAGCGGCTGTGGGCAGGCCGGAAAGCTGAGATTGTGCCAAAGTCCCTCCCAGTTCACATCAGGATTATATAATCCTGATGCAATTATTGTTTTAATATCTGAAGCAAAAATGAAATGATTGTTTTTAATTGTATAGAAAAATGGTTTAATTCCCATTCTATCCCGAGCAATAAAAATTTGTTTTTTTTCTTTATCCAAAATTGCAAATGCGAACATCCCATTGAACTTTTCTAAACACTTGTCACCCCACTGCAAATATGATTTGAGCAACACTTCAGTATCAGATCCACTTACAAGGTGATGTCCAAGCCCTTCAAGTTCCTTGGCTATCTCTTTGTAATTATAAATTTCTCCATTGAATATCATCCAATAGTTCCCATCAGATGAACCCATTGGTTGATGACCCGAAGCAGATAAGTCAACAATGCTTAAACGTCTGTGTCCAAATGCAACCTGAGAAGGAAACTCGGAAGCTTCATTAATATGCCCATTGTTTTGAGCCAAAGCACTTTTATCAGGAGTATCATCACCAAAATAGTGGTTAATTGTATCTTCATCAAGGTCTGCCAGTAGAAAGCCCTCATCATCCGGCCCTCTATTCCTCATTTGGAAAGCCATCCTTTCAATAGGCCGGCCTAAGTACGATTTACCTCCGCCTAAGTTAATTATGCCCGCAATGCCACACATACCACTATTGTAAAATTGTAGATTTTATGATTGAAAAACTATCCATCATTAACTATTATAATCTATAGTTGGTGATTCACGATAAAGATAGGAATCTTTGATGCAACAAAGTTAGCATCAAAAGCAAATCCACAATAAGGATTATTTTTCTATTTTTGCGCCAATATTCAAAATTCCATGCAGCAATCTATTCTTCAATATTTAAGATGTCCTGTCTCACAAGAACCTTTAGAACTTAAAGTCTTTGAGGAAAAAGAACGCACGTATAACGATGAAATCGTAAAGGAAATTATTGCAGGATTATTAACCTCTCCCAATGGTTATATCTATCCAATCGTAAATGGAGTTCCACGTATGCAAATGGAGTCATTTTTGGAATTTGAAGACTTCATTAAAAAATATCATGATAATTATAATGATGTAAAATCCGATTTACAGAAAAGGTTTGGATTTATCATCAAACAAGGAGTAAAGAAGCATAGAAAGGTAAAAAAGAGCTTTGGAATGGAATGGAGTATATTTGATTACGACAAAGACAAGACATGGATATTTGGAAGAGATGAAAGAAAGGAAAGGTTCTTAAAGGAAATTAATGCCAATGCTGAAGATCTGAACGGCAAATTCAGCATAGATGTAGGATGTGGAAATGGCGTGCTTACTTCAGCTATTTCTGAATTTGGATTAACTTCTTTTGGAATTGACGTTTCCGATAGTATTGAAAGAGCATACGAAAACAACACCAAGCCGAATGTACATTACATACAAGCCGACCTACAAAACTTGCCGTTTCAAACACAATTTTTTGATCTCATATATTCCTCCGGAGTAATTCATCATACCAACAATACCGAACTTTCCTTTTCATGCATAGCAGAATTTATTAAGCCTGCCGGAAAACTATACGTTTGGCTTTACCATCCAATTGATAATCTTAAACATCATGCACTAAATCGATTGAGAAGTTTTACTAACAAATTGCCTTTGAAAATTCAATACCTACTCTACTTGATATTCCTGGTACCTCAAGCACTATTTAAAGCAAGGTTAAAAGGCATAAAACGAACCTGGCGAGAACAATTAATCAATTTCTTTGACGTATTATCACCTGAATTTCGCTTTGAGCACACCATTGAAGAAGTAGAAACCTGGTATTTGAAAAGAGAATTCACCAAACCTGAAGTAACTATCAATGAATATTATGGGTTTGGGTTGTATGGTACTAAGTGTTCAAAGAGTTAAATTTAATTTACGTCTAAAGTAATTTAACCGTCATCAACTAGTAGTGTATGTCAGTCTGAGTTCATCGAAGACTAACTAACAATAAACCCTGATGTATACTTCGATAAACTCAGTATGACTGTTATATATATATAAGCTACAACTCTTCCAACAAAATATCCTATATTTATTCCAGTTTCATGCCTAATTTTATTCCTTTGAGTACTTCCAAAGAAAAATATAGAGATTTTTGCAAGTCGGAAAAATCCATTCCTCTTTTTTCACAAGATTGGTGGTTAGATACTACCGTAAGTGATAATAATTGGGATGTATCGCTGATTGAAAAGGGAGGTGAGATCACTGCATCATTTCCTTACGTAAAGTCTAAGAGGCTGATATTCAGTCTGCTCAGCATGCCCAAACTGACTCCTTACCTGGGCATTTGGATGCGATATCCTCCGGATCAAAAATATACTAGTAGACTTAGTCATGAAAAGGAAATTACCAACGAATTAATTACACAACTTCCAAAATGTGATCATTTCGCCCAACGCTTTCATCCATCCTTCAGTAATTGGCTTCCATTTTACTGGCATTCTTATGAACAAGTAACCAGGTACACCTATTTGCTTGATGACCTGTCAAATTTAGA
>JAESTI010000222.1 GCA_016763665.1 Bacteroidia bacterium
CCTGATAATACTACATTAATTAATTGTAAAATTTATGACAAAACCGATGAGTCAAGCAGCGGTGAAGTATTATTGAATCCTTTTGTTGCCGGCACATCCCCATCATTTGAAACAGATCCACCAGTTGATCTTACAGAACAATCTGCAGTTTGGGATACTTATTATTATATGGAAGTTGCAGCACCTACTTCTATTTCATGGGATACTAATGATAAGAAAGAAGGAAATGAATCCCTATTTCTGGATACCGAAAGTGGTTATGATGTAACCATCCATTACTTTCCTCAAAATGATACAATTGCTTCCTGGTATCTCAAACAGGAAGATTCTTTGTCCTTTTGGATGAAAATTAATATTACAGATCCTAATAATCCTTATGGTGTACAGGATGCTTTTATCAGACTTGGTAACAGGTGTGGTGGATATTATCAGTATACCAATGACTATTTCCAAAATATCAACCCTCATATCTTGAACAACTGCATTGACCAGTGGGTTCAGTTTAGTATTCCGTTGGCTGGTGATTCAACCTGGAAAAGGACCTCTTCAGGTGATATTACAAATTTTACAGACATTAATTATGTAGAAATAAATGTAGATGTATGGGAGTACGGTTATGAAATGTGGATTGACGGCCTTGCACTGCCCTATTATCCAACGGGTCAAAAAAAAGTAAAGTTCAAGATCCGCTAACCTCCCTGACTGCTTATCCCAATCCATTTGGCCAATCAACTACTATTAGTTTTACCATACTTGAGCCTACACTAATTTCATTAAGTGTTTATGATCTGCTGGGAACTGAAGTGGCATCCTTAATAATAAACGAACAATTACAAGGGACACAGGAAATAGAGTTTAATAATACAGGTCTATCCAAAGGAATTTACTTCGTGATGTTACAAGCAGGGGAGCATAAGTTATTCAAGAAGCTCATTACGGCAGAATAAATTTTATGCAAGTAGTTTGTTTTCATGACAAACATCCTAAAAATATTTTCCGTAATACTATTATTGGTCTGCATTTCTACGCCATTTGTAAAGGCTCAATCAAACTTCATTCGTGATTCTTTAATTAAGGAAGCCAATATTTTTTTTCAAATTGGGGACTCTTTATATCTGAAATCACAACTTAATTCTTCTAACAAATATTATTTACAATCTGCTGAATATTATTTCCAAGCTAAAGAGTGGGAAAGGTATCTTAGATGTTTAAGATATGCTAGTTTTAATTATTCAAAATTACGGGATGCAGGAAATGCTTCTAAGTACGCTCTGAAAGGTATCGAAATAGGAAAACTGAATCTTGGAGAAAACCACTTTGCTCTGGGAGGTCTATATAATGCCCTGGGATTTTCCTATAAGATTCAAGGAAAATTTGAAAAATCATTTGAAAGCTACCAATCTGCTTTGCAAATTTTATCAAAATATAAGTCCGGCAACGATCTTGTAGGAACTTATAATAATCTGGCAACTCTATACCGGCAAACAGGTCGATATGAAGAGGGTTTGCAAATTCTCCTTATATGCAAAAAAGCAGCCATATCAAGTATGGAAAAAGATGACCCAAATTTTTCCACGCTATATAATAATTTAGGATTGTTTTACCATTATTTAACAGATTATGATAAGGCATTGGAATACTACCAACAGTCGCTTCAAATTTGGGCAAAACATTATGGTAAAAACAATCCGCAATTAGCATCGGTATATAGCAATATAGGCAACACTTTTCTACATCTTAAGGAATATGAAAAAGCATTGATCAATCATCAAAAAGCACTTGAAATGCGAAAAACCAATACCGATATTGTGGATCCTGATATTACTATCAACTATAATAGTTTAGGAATAATTTATAAGAATCTCAATGATCTTGAAAAAGCGCTTGAAAATTACATGGAAGCATTAGAATTGAAAATTAAGATTTACGGGGAAGAACATTTTCAAGTAGGTATTGCTTACGTAAATTTGGCTATGCTACATTATAGAAATAACAGGTGGGTAAACATTACAAATGACCAGGTAAATCAAAATATTGCATACATGAACAAAGCGATAGAAATTTTTTCTAGTTCATCTGGGAAAGACGATTACATTGCAAGTGCTTATGTAACTCTTGGAGGTATCTACTTTTTAGAAAATGATTATAAAAAGGCTTTGAGTCATTATCAGAAAAGTATAGAATGCAATATTAACAAGGAAATAACTTTAACGCTATTTATTGCGGATAAACGATCCCTGGAATTTGTCAGGTATAAAAAGGAAATGCTTGATGCTTTTCAAGGGATTGGAGAAACACTGTATCAAAGGTTTGTAAGCACTAATTAGAGCCTGTATGTCAAGGGCCAAGTAACGAATATTCATTCTTAAGAATTGAAATAACCTTATCTCTAAAATCTCCCTGGATCAAAATTTCACCATCTTTTACCGACCCTCCTACTCCACACTTGGTTTTTAGTTTTTTTGCAAGTTCTTTGAGGTCATCTTCAGCACCGATGAATCGTGTAATCAATGTGACAGTCTTGCCTTTGCGATGTTTTCTATCTAAAATAACTTTTAGATTTTGCTCAAGAGGGGGTAATGTTTCTTCTTCATCTTTGTCCTGATGTTTATATTTAAAATCAGGGTTTGTTGAGTAAACTGTACCTAATCGGTCTTTCCAGTCTTCGGCCATTGTTAATATACTTAAATTATTAAACTGCAAATTTACGTCATTCCTGCGCATAAAGGAATGACGTTTTGACCCATTAAAACTAACATCTAGCCATTTTACGTTTTTTCCCTATCCTGCCCATCTTAACCATCTTCTCTATATACTCCTTTGCTAATGGAACTTTGCAAGAAGTATTTCCCATGAATACTTCTACTTTACCTATTTTTTCAGCAATCTTAATTGACTTATCAGTTAATTCAGATACATAACCTCCAATTGCTATTACAAAGTTATTCATTGCATATCGCTCCCTATTATGGGCTTTATGTATATTTTTCTCAACTCTATCCAGGAGTTTACTAAATACTTTTATGTGTACCTCTTCATCTGGCCTTATTGAAGCCCAGCTTGATAAAGTAGCCCATCCTGCAGCGGCAATTTTTTCATCCTTAGATTCAATCCATTTCAGCCCAAGTTCATACCCATGTTTAGTTTCTGCTGTTATCCAGGGAACAGTAAATTCACTTATCATATACCAATAGGCTCCTTTTGCCCATTTATTGAGATCAGCTTTTGTCATTAGTTTTTCATCAGCAATAAGGCCTGCCAAATACATGGCATCTGAGTTACCAGTATCGTATAACTCAAGTGCTAAGTTGTAATCTTTCTTCACCTTCTTTTGGATCTTTTTCAAATCCTGAACTTTTACCCCATAAAAAGGCTCTTTAGCTCCATGATTTATAAAAACCTTTTTGGTTCCCTCATTTCCGTAGGATTTGAGTTCTTTTAAAACTTCATTTTTGGTCATGATTAAATTGTTTTAGTGAGGCTAATTATCTAACCTTAAACTCGTTGACCCATTGAACTTTTATCTTGTTGAGTATCAATGTCATGTTGAGCGGAGTCGAAACATAGACCTGCGGATTTCGACTCCGCTCAATCTGACGTTCAACTAGTTAGGTTTTCAATTGGTCAACGGGTTAAACTTAAATGCCTTTCTTATCTTTTTTGCATTGTTGTAAATATAATTAATATCATAATTATAATCTTCATTTAGCAGATTTATAGCTTCCTGATACTCTTCTGATTTAACTAAAATACTATTCAAAATTGTATCTAAATAATCTTGCTTAGTCATTCTATTGATTTCTTTTTTATAATATTTTACAAATTCATCATTATAAAAAATATTTTTTTCGGCCTCATAGATCGGGCCCTTTTGTTTCCTCTTCTCATTTCTTGCAAAGTGATAATGAGTCATATGATACCAATCCCGCTTAATACCTTTGGGTGTATATCCGTCAAACATTACAGGTTCCAAAAGCCTTAATGTTGGGTCATAATAAAATCTCATGTTATGTCATAATGTTGCATGATGTGACCTTAAAATATCTGCAA
>JAESTI010000223.1 GCA_016763665.1 Bacteroidia bacterium
CAAACTATCAGTAGAAATCAATTTCTATTTGATTTGGTAGACATCCTTTATTCCAGGACTGAAATCGAATTGAAAAGAGGAAACTTCAGGGTAAAAGGAGATACCGTTGATATTTATCTTGCTTACGCAGATTATGCCTACCGTATCACTTTTTGGGGTGATGATATTGAAACCATTGAGAGCTTTGATCCGGAAACAGGAAAAACCATCAACCAATGGGATGAAGCCAACATCTATCCGGCAAATATTTTTGTTACCTCTAAAGACAAAATGAAAGATACCATCAGGCAAGTTCAAGACGATATGGTAAAACAAGTTGAATATTTTAACTCCATTGGAAAAGGACTAGAGGCAAAGAGATTGGAGGAACGAGTAACTTATGATCTGGAAATGATGAGAGAGCTAGGATATTGCTCAGGTATAGAAAATTATTCAAGGTATTTTGATGGCAGGCAATCTGGATCAAGGCCTTTTTGCTTATTGGATTATTTTCCTGATGATTTTCTTGTCGTTATAGATGAGAGCCATGTTACATTACCACAAGTAAGAGCTATGTTTGGAGGAGATAGATCCAGAAAAAGCAATCTAGTTGAACACGGTTTTCGCCTCCCTGCAGCAATGGACAACCGCCCCTTGAAATTTGAAGAATTTGAAGCAGTAGCTAATCAGATAATATATGTAAGCGCTACGCCAGCAGATTATGAACTCGAAAAATCTGGGGGAGTAATTGTAGAGCAGGTAATCCGCCCAACAGGATTGCTTGACCCAATAGTTGATATCAGGCCATGTACCACTCAGGTTGATGATCTTCTGGACGAAATAAATGAACGAGTAATGCAAAAAGAAAGAGTACTCGTCACAACTTTAACCAAAAGAATGGCTGAAGAACTATCTAAATATCTGGACAGGATGGGTGTGAAATGCCGGTATATCCACTCAGAAGTAGATACACTTGAACGGGTTGAAATATTAAGGGAATTGAGATTGGGAGTATTTGACGTACTAGTTGGAATAAACCTTTTGCGAGAAGGATTAGACCTACCAGAAGTTTCTCTAGTAGCTATATTGGATGCAGACAAGGAAGGTTTTTTACGATCTGAAAGAGCATTGATCCAAACCTCAGGAAGAGCCGCAAGGAATATTAATGGAAAAGTGATCATGTATGCTGATACTATTACCAATTCCATGCAAAGGGCAATTGATGAAACGAATCGCAGAAGGGAAAAACAAGTTGCTTATAACAATGAACACAATATCATCCCTACGGCAATAATCAAATCCAGGGAATCTATTTTAGAGCAAACTTCAATCATTGATAACAAATCAGGATCAAAGAAAAAAGGAAAAGCCTATATTGAGAATGAAGAAATAAGCATGGCTGCTGATCCTGTAGTGCAGTATATGAGCAAACCGGAACTGGAGAAACTGATCAATGAAACAAAAAGGAAAATGGAAAAGACTGCAAAAGATCTTGACTTTGTTACTGCTGCAAAACTGAGGGATGAAATGTTTGCTTTGGACGAATTGCTAAAAACAAAATAAAATGATTGCCAGATCACCCATTTACTTCTTAATGATATTAATGCTAGGTATTTTATTACCACGGCTCACCATTTCTCAAACCTATAACTTTAATTGTTATTCTATAGAAGATGGATTAGCTCAATCACAAGTAAGGGATATTATACAGGATAAGAAGGGTTATATGTGGTTTGCTACCAATGGTGGAGGGGTTAGCAAGTTTGATGGTAAATCATTTACCAATTATACTACCAATGATGGTTTAGGGTATAATAGTGTTTATTCAATAGTTGAGGATGATGAAGGCAATATCTGGTTTGGAACATACGGAGGAGGGATCAGCAAGTTTGATGGAATCAATTTCACTACGTTTACCACAGCAGATGGGTTGGTCAATAACAAAGTATGGTCCATTAGCATTAGTCAAGATGATGGTTTGTGGATAGCAACTCAGAGAGGGTTCTGCAAATATGACGGACAGGCGTTTATCATATTTGAGGATGAGCATGAACTTAGCGATAAGGCTGTACTTGCTATCCACGAAGATAAAAATGGGCAGCTTTGGCTGGGAGTGGAAAATAGGGGATTGTATAGAAGCATATTACAGACACAAGTCAATAAAAAGTTAAACCTCACACAATTCCCTAATGACAGCATGGTGGTTGGATCCATTCAATCTATGTATGAAGACAACGCTGGAAACATGTGGTTTAATTCTTGGGGACGTGGAGCATACAGATATAACGGTGATGATTTTATAAACATTACGCCTACTGGGTCACAAAAAAAAATCATATGGTCCACTTGTGATGATGGATATGGAAACTACTGGTTTGGAACTGAAGAATCTGGGCTGTATCATTTCAATGGATTGAATTTTAAGAATTTTGGCGTTAATGAAGGACTAAGCAGTAATAAAGTTTATTCTATTTGCCTTGATAAGGAGAAAAACCTGTGGTTTGGTACAGATAGGGGTGGTGTTTGCAAATTCACCAATGAAGCCATTATTAATTTTACTTCTGAATCTGGCCTTACTAATAATATAGTCTGGGCAATTACTCAAGACAAAAAAGGAAATATATGGATTGGGACAAATGGGGGTGGCGCTTTGAAATATGATGGTAAAAACTTTCAATCCATCTCTTCCGTTGATGGATTAAGTAATGATAAAATCATTTCCATTTTAGAAGATTCAAAAGGAAATCTATGGTTTGGTACTGATATGGGAGGATTATGTAAATGGGATGAAAACAAATTCTACAATTACCAACAGCGGCATGATTGGCAAAAGCATGAAAGGATTAAATCCTTAACAAACAATATTATTTATACCCTTGAAGAGGATAAAGCAGGTAATATATGGGCAGGTACCGACAAGGGCTTAAATCAACTTACTGGCGAAGAAATTAAATGGTATTGTTACCATGATTTAGCTGACCCCAACAGAAGGATCATAGGTTATGCCATTTACAGTGATTTACGGAACCAACTTTGGGCTGGTACCAATGAAGGCATATTAAAGTTTGACGGTAAAAAGTTTCATGCATTTGATTTTCACGAAAAAATAAAAGATACGAGGGTCAATACTATTCTTAGCGATGAAAATGGAAATCTATGGATCGGTACTTATGGTAAAGGTCTTTTAAAATGTGTAAATCCATATTCAGAAAAACCAGACTCCTTTATAATTTATAATAAATCAAACGGATTAAGCAGTAATGAGATCATGGATTTAGTGTTTGATGATGAAGGAAATCTATGGGTTGGAACCCTAAAGGGGCTTAATAAATTAAAATTTGATAAGGATGGAGCTTATAGTATTAAACAATATGGAAGAGAAGAAGGGTTTACTGGAATAGAGTGTAGTTTGAATGGCCTTTACAAGGATGATAAAGGTAATATCTGGTATGGAACTGTTAGCGGGATCACAAAATTCAACCCGGCTAAAGAACACTTTAATGATATTGAACCGTCAACGTACATAACTGATCTGGATTTATTTTTTGAAAAAATTAACTGGTATGATCAGAAGGAAAATATAAATAAGCAAACAGGATTGCCGGAAAACTTATCATTGCCTTATAATAAAAATCACATCACATTTAAATTCATTGGAATAAGTACCACTATTCCCGAGAAAGTCCGCTATCAATATATGCTTGAGGGTTTGGATGAGAAGTGGTCACCTATAACGAAAGAAACCTATGCAATTTACTCCTCTATTCCACCGGGAGAATACAGTTTTAAAGTAAAGGCCTGCAATGATGATGGAGTTTGGAATAAAAATCCTGATAGTTATTCATTTATTATTACTCCTCCCTTTTGGCAAACATGGACCTTTAGGATCACTACGGTATTTACATTAATCGCTTCAGGCCTATTTCTGGTATACATAAAAATCAACAAAATCAAACAAGAAGAGAGGAAGAGATTTGAGTTTAACAAAAGGATCATTGAAAGTGAGCTCAAAACACTTAGGGCCCAAATGAATCCCCACTTTATTTTTAATTCCTTGAACTCAATACAAAGGTTTATTACAGAAAATGCCCAAGACGATGCCGGAAAATATCTGACCAAATTTGCCAGACTCATGAGAATGATCCTTGATAATTCAAGGAGAGAAGCAATTCCAATTGAGGATGAATTAAAATCATTGGAATTGTACATTGAGCTTGAGGTATTAAGATTTGGCAACAAATTTGCTTACGGTATTGAGGTAGATCCAAAAATAGATACTGGTTTTATTGAAATACCACCAATGATAATTCAACCCTATGTTGAAAACGCAATTAAACATGGTCTGATGAATAAAGAAACTAAAGGAAATCTAAAAGTTGAGATTAAATTAGATGATGAAAAAATAATATGTATAGTTGAAGATGATGGAATTGGCAGAAAAAAAGCAATGGAATTAAAGAACCAATTAAAACCTGATCACAAATCACATGGTTTAGATATAACTCAAGAACGATTAGAAATAATTAATGCGCAAAAACACAGTAATATGAGTGTTCAAATTATTGATCTTATAGATGATAGTAATAATCCCTTAGGAACCAGAGTAGAATTTTATTTACCGGTAAATGATTAATATTAAATTTGCACTATGATTCGAGCCTTAATAATAGATGATGAAGAAAATAGCAGGATTACGCTGTCCAATTTATTAGAGAAACACTGTCCTGACATTGAAGTATTAGGAATGGGTGATTCTGCCAAAGCGGGATTAGAGCTCATAAAAAAACATTATCCTGATATTGTTTTCCTTGACATAGAAATGCCAAAAGGAACAGGATTTGACATGCTTGATCAAATTGAGAATATCGATTTTGACGTGATTTTCACTACTGCTTATGATCAGTATGCCATAAAAGCAATTAAGTTTTGTGCCCTCGACTATTTACTTAAACCAATTGATGTTGATGAATTAATTGAGGCTGTAAACAGAGTAGACAAAAAAATTGCTAAGCAGAACAAAGGCAAAAAGTTTGAATTGTTCGTTCAGTATATGAAGGATATTAAGACCACCATGAACCAGATCGCTCTTCCAACATCAGATGGGTTAAATTTTGTTGAAGTGAACGAAATTATCAGGTGTGAAGCTTCTGAATATTATACCTATACCTTCATGAATAATGAGACTAAAATACTTGTTTCAAAAACGCTCAAAGATTTTGATGAGCTTTTAA
>JAESTI010000439.1 GCA_016763665.1 Bacteroidia bacterium
AAGTTGTAATGCAGGTTCTAATGGAACAGCCACAGCAACAGGCAATGGCGGCACAGCAGGCTATACTTACAAATGGAGTACAGGAGCAACTACACAATCAATTTCAGGTTCAGAGGGTATATATGTAGTAACAGTATTTGATGCGAATATGTGTCCAATGCCTACAACTGTTCAGATCAATGAGCCTACAGATATTATTCTTACTTCTGATTCAACAGATGTAATATGTTTCGGTGAAAGCAATGGTACAGCAACCGTGAATACTACAGGTGGAGTAGTTGGTGGGTATACTTACAGTTGGTCAAGCGGAGAAACAACACAAACTATTATAAGAGGTAAAGGAACTTATGTTGCCACAGTGAGTGATCAAAATAATTGTTCTAAATTCTTAGCAATTACCATATTAGAGCCTACAGATGTTACCGCTGATACGGCTACAACTGATGTTATCTGTAATGGTGAAAGCAATGGTACAGCTACAGTTACACCAAGCGGTGGAGTTGGAGGATATACTTACAAATGGTCTGATGGACAAACTTCTCAAACAGCAACAAGCCTTTCGCAAGGACTTTGGATCGTAACCGTATTTGATGCGAATAACTGTGCTGAGCCAAAAACACTTATAATCAATGAGCCACCAACAGTTACCGTATCAACAACTCAGGATTCAGTTACTTGTTCTAACTACTTTAATGGTATAGATGGTAAAGCGTTCTCAACTCCTGGCGGAGGTGTTGTTGGCGGATACACCTTTATATGGAGTATGGGAGCAATCATGCAAGATATTACGAACCTTGTGGGAGCATGGTATACAGTTACTGTTGCAGACATAAATAACTGTATTGCCATTGATAGTGTGGAAGTTCTTGAGCCGGATCCAATTGTTGCAACAATAGACACAACAAGCATAAATTGCTTTGGATTTAATGATGGAATTGCAGTTGCAACCAATGTAGTTGGAGGAACTGGAACATACAGCTATAGTTTAGATGGAGGAGGGTATCAGGCCAGTAACACATTTAATGGAATTACACCAGGTAGCTTCGGGGATCATACTATTACCATTAAAGATTATCATAATTGTGAATACGACTTTGACTTCGGAATGTTCGAGCCTGATACATTAGAATTTACTTCCGTTGTTGTTAAAGATGTGCTATGTTATAATGGAAGCGATGGAACTGTAGATATTGATCTGCAAGGCGGAACAGGTCCATATACTTATATATGGTCTAATACTGATGTAACTCAGAATGTTGATTCATTAACAACTGGAACATACACAGTAACTGTTACAGACAACAGGAATTGTAAGGTTTATGTTTCAAGATTTGTAGATCAACCGGATTCTATGGTTTATACCATGACAATGACTCCAGTTAAATGTTATGGAGAGTGTAACGGTACTGCAACGGTAGCAGTTGATAGTGGAGGAACAGCACCATTTAAATATATCTGGAATACCACTTCTGTAAACCAAACCAATGCAACTGCTCAAAACTTATGTATGGGCAATTATCAAGTTACTATTACAGATGCTAATAATTGTGTAAGAGTTGGTGGTATCAATATAACTCAACCTGATACTTTAATAGCCATAATTACAAATGTGGATAGTGTTGTTTGTAATGGAGAAAACAATGGCCAGGTTGATCTGACTGTTACCGGAGGTAATGGAGGATATACTTACCAATGGGATGATGCCAACAATTCAACAACTGATTCATTGTTCAGTGTAGTAAAAGGCTACTACTGTGTAATTGTTACCGACATGAAAGGCTGTATTGCGACAGCATGTGACAGTGTTCATGAACCGGACGCTCTTTTAATCACTAGAGAACTTATCGGAAAAACATGTCCTTTTCATAATGATGGTTGGATCGATATTCAAGTAAATGGAGGAATTCAGCCTTATGATTATGTATGGTCAACGGGTGATTTCGAAATAGATGGGAACAATGATTATCTATTAGAAAACTTATTTGCAGGGTTCTACTCTGTTACGGTTACTGATAGGAATGGATGTACAACTTCCAGAGAGGACATAGAAGTAATCAATTATCCTAAACCTATAGCAGATTTCTTAGCTGATCCTTATGAAGAATCAATCTTGAGTCCATTTATTGATTTCTCTGATAGCTCAATAAGCATTAATGCACAGCTTATACAATGGGATTGGGCTTTCGGTGATGGTGATATTTCAAGTTTACAACATGTAACTCATGAATATGGTGATACAGGGTATTATCCAGTAACATTAATTGTAACTAACGAATTCTTATGTACTGATACCATAATTGATACTATTAGAATAAAACCAGAAAGTGCTGTATACATACCGAATGCATTCACACCAGATGGTGACGGAATCAATGATGGATGGGGTGTTAAACAACATGGACTGACTGACTTTGAACTATACGTTTATAACAGGTGGGGTGAAATGATATTTAGAACAGAAGATCCAAATCATTTATGGAATGGTAGAAGAGATAATGTCGGTGAATTGTCACCAGATGGAGTCTATCCTTATGTTATTCTTGCTAAAGACCATGAAGGAAAAGCGTATCGTTTTATAGGACACGTAACCTTGCTTAAATAACCCTAACCCCATTACGCTTTAGGGGATGATCGAAAAATCATCCCCTTTATTTTTCTCTTGAATTCAACAAAACCAGTCAAATTTTTTACATTTGCTTACACAAATTTTATGCAAATGGAAAAACCAAAAGTAGCTCAAAAGACACCTTATGTAATGGATGTAGAACCAGGTACCTACGCATGGTGTGCCTGTGGTTTAAGTAATAATCAACCTTATTGCGATGGCTCTCATAAGGGAACTGGATTTCGTCCGGTAATTGAAACTATTGAAAGTGCCAAAAAAGTGGCATGGTGTGGTTGTAAGCATTCTGGCAATGTGCCATTTTGTGATGGTAGTCACGTAAAAATTGATGACTAGAGTATCAAATGCAGCAATTAATTTTCATTATTGTTACTGTCCTTTCGTTCGGGTTTTTTGGATATACCGTATTCAGGATCCTTTCTTACTTTAAACTTACCAAGGAACATGCTTATCCTACACTAGACAATATCGGTGAGAGAATAACCCATACTTTATTAGTAGCATTTGGGCAATCAAAAATTTTAAAGAAACCTGTTGCAGGTCTATTGCATGCCTTGGTATATTGGGGATTCCTAGTCATTACAGTAGGAACCCTTGAAATGATCATTGATGGGTTGTTCGGAACGCAGAGAATTTTAAGCAGGTTAGGAGGGATTTATGATGTTGTTACAATATCAGGTGAGGTATTTGCTGCTCTCATAATCATATCCTGTGTTATATTTCTGATAAGAAGATATATTGTAAAACCTAAGCGCTTTACAGCTCCTGAAATGAAACCATCTTCCAGGATGGATGCCACAGTTATTTTATCCATGATTTTATTGTTAATGTTCTCCCTTTTAGGAATGAACATTGGTTATTTAAATAATGGTGGTGAGATTCATGGATCATTTCCAATAAGTAATATGTTCGCAAGTAGCATTGCAGGTATGAACTTGCATACTTTTGAAATTGTTAATTGGTGGATCCATATTTCTTTGGTTTTTATTTTCTTAAATGTGCTTCCATATTCAAAACACTTCCATGTGATACTCGCGGTTCCAAATGTGTTTTTAGAAAGATTAGGGCCAAAGGGTAGATTAAACAGTATGGAATCTGTTACCAAAGAGGTAAAGTTAATGATGAATCCGGATACAGCTTTTGCACCTCCACCAGAAGGGGAACAAGCAGAAATACCCAGGTTTGGGGTAAAGGACATTGAAGATGTATCTTGGAAAACATTGATGGATTCATATACTTGTACAGAGTGTGGAAGATGTACAGATGTATGTCCGGCAAATATTACAGGTAAGTTGCTTTCTCCCAGGAAGTTATATATAGATGCAAGACAGAGAATGAAAGACAAGGGCGATGCTCTAATTAAGGATCCAAATTATTCAGATGGGAAATCTTTGATTGGAGATTACATAACTGAGGAAGAACTTTGGGCATGTACTACTTGTGGAGCATGTATGGAAGAATGTCCGGTGGATATTAATCATGTTCCTTTCATCATTGATATGAGAAGAAGTCTGGTGATGGAAGAATCTAAAGCTCCTGCATCTTTAAATATGATGATGACCAACATCGAAAATAATGGAGCACCATGGCAATTTTCAGCAGCAGATAGAATGAAATGGACAGAAGAGTTATATACGAATGACGAATAAATACGAATCTACGAATATGGAAGTGAAGTTGAGAAGAAATGATTTAGTTTATCCAGAATTAAGCTACAAAATTGTTGGTTGTGCTTATGATGTATTTAATGAGTTAGGACCTGGACATTATGAAAAGTATTATCAAAAGGCATTGGCCAGTAGTTTTGAAATACAAAAACTATCATACAAAGAGCAAGTATATTATCCTCTAAAATTTAAAAATGAAGTCATTGGCAAATCATTCTTTGATTTTTTAGTAGAAGACAAAGTAATTGTAGAAATCAAGAAAGACTTGCGGTTTTCAAAAGCACGAGTTGATCAGGTTGTGAATTATTTAAATATATCAGGTTTAAGGCTTGCTTTGTTAATTAATTTTGCAAAAGATGAAGTGGTTTTCAAGAGATTTGTTAATATCAATAATGAGGATTCGTACATTCGTAAAAATTAGTAATTCGTTATGAAACAAATTAATGTGCCTACCATGGCTGAATTAAAAGCCAAAGGCGAGGAGCCTGAAGTATTGTTTTGGGTTGGCTGTGCTGGGGCATTTGATGATCGATATAAAAAAGTAACACGTGACTTTGCAAAAATTTTAGATCACGTAGGGATCAAATATGCAGTACTTGGAACTGAGGAATCTTGCACTGGAGATCCAGCAAAAAGGGCGGGAAATGAATTTTTATTTCAAATGCAGGCTTTAACCAATATTGAAATTTTAAACTCCTATAATGTTAAGAAGATAGTTACCGCCTGTCCTCATTGCTTTAATACGCTAAGAAATGAATATCCGGATCTGGGTGGTAATTATGAGGTGATACATCATTCAGAATTCCTTCAGCAATTAATAAATGATGGAAAATTAGTTGTTAAAGGTGGTGGAGAATTTAAAGGAAAGAAAATAACTTTTCATGATTCATGTTACTTAGGAAGGTCAAACAACATTTACGAAGCTCCGAGAAAGGTTCTTGAAACCCTGGATGCTGACCTAGTTGAAATGAAGAGGTGTAGATCAAAAGGATTATGTTGCGGGGCAGGTGGAGCTCAAATGTTTAAAGAACCCGAACCTGGTAACAAGGATGTAAACATAGAGCGCACCGAAGAAGCTTTAGAATTAAATCCTGAAGTAATCGCAACAGCTTGCCCATTTTGCATGACAATGATGGGAGATGGTGTAAAGAACTTTGAAAAAGAAGATTCCGTAAAAGTACTTGATATTGCAGAATTGGTGGCAAAATCAAATAATTTGTAAATCA
>JAESTI010000224.1 GCA_016763665.1 Bacteroidia bacterium
CAGGATTTTAAAGAACAAGTTGATAAGGCATTAAATAATTCCGTGTGTTCCGTTCATTTAATGGGTGGAAAGGTAGGAAGAAAACTTGATAGCGAAAGCTCTCCTCTCACGATGTATCAGATCAACCAGGCAAAAGCAAAAGTGGAGGCAGGTGGATATAAGATGTTTATATGGCAATTGCCTCCTAATTATTTTGATGAGTTAGAGCCAGAACAGCATCAATGCATTAATGATATTAGAAATAACATTATTTCCAATATGATATTTACCAATGTTATCTCGCCAATGCAATTGGTGGATGATATTAGAACCTCTCTTGTAGTAGGAGAAAAGCCGGTATTAGCTACAGAAGATGCAGAAGTCTTTTTTATTAATAATCAACTGGATGAAGAAGAAGCAAATGAAGTTACCGGTATGCTTAGTGATATTGTGGATGTGAAGAGCTTGAATATTTCGCAGGATCAGGATTTGGATTATGGAGAAATGGCTGTTCAGCAAATAAAAAGAAGCAAGTTGGCTGTTATATATTTTCGAGAGGCTTCGGAATGGGCATTGCCTTTTACCCAGCAAATTTGGAAAATGATTGGAGGGGCTTCATCTAATACCCCGTTGCTTCTTATTGGTGATGAAGATATAGAGGGGAATGCTCATAGGCTATTCAATGCTCCGAAAGTAGTTTCAAAAATAGTTTCTAGTGATCTGATAGCCCTTGAAGTTAAAGCAACTTATGATAAAGCCGTTGAGGGAGTTATTTAACAAAAAATTCTATGACGTCTCAAGTCAATGATACAATTTCGTCAACAAGTATTTGCCCTTACACTGGGCTGAGATCGTTTAGTGCTGAAGAAGCTCTATATTTCAAGGGTAGAGATATTCATATTGAAAGCGTTATAGAATTACTTCAAAATAAGAGGTTCGTAATGCTTACGGGTGCCTCCGGTGATGGGAAATCTTCTTTAGTTTATGCAGGATTGATCCCAAATGCCAAAGCAGGTTTTTTTAAAGCTCAATACTCCAATTGGATAATTGCTGATTTTCGTCCTGAACGCAAGCCACTTGATAATCTTGCTGATGCATTAAGTGCGCAGTTTGATGCAGATGATCCATCGGCATTAAAAGGGTCATTGGGATTGGGTTACTCTGCTCTTGTCGATCTGTATAAATCATCCGGTAAGTATATGGATCCTGAAAGTGATGAGTGGAAGAATGCAGATAGTGAAACGCAAAAACAGCTCAAGCAACAAGGTGCAAATCTACTGGTCCTGGTAGATCAATTTGAAGAGTTTTTTACCAATCCTGAGAATTTCGTTTCAGGAGCGCCATCACATGATGCTAAGGTGGTTGTGAATTTATTAATAGAAACCAACCGGATCGCAAATGCTGAAAATCTACCCATCTATGTTGCCTGCACCATGAGGAGCGACTATATTGGAAACTGTGCAGGCTTTAATGGATTACCCGAACTGATAGGTGACAGTCATTATTTCGTACCCCGATTGAATAGAAACGAGATTTTTCAAGTTATTGATGAACCTGCTCTTCTGAGTGGTAATAGAATTGCACCTAGGTTAACTGAAAGATTACTTTCAGATTTGAAAGAAGGTCTTGATTTGTTGCCAGTGTTACAACATGCGTTGTATAGAATATGGGAAGTTGCAAACGGGGATAAATCAGAAATCATGGATTTGATCCATTATGCAAAGGTTGGCGGAATCGATCCTAAGGAGCTTCCATCTAATCAACAAAAAATATTTAATAAGTGGTATAGTTCCTTGCCTGATTATAAGAAAAACTTACGGAAAGATCCTGGTTTAGAAAATGTGCTAAATGCACATGCTGATGAACTGTATGAGACGATTGACAAAATAATTAACAAAGAACTATCAGCAGATAATAAAATTTCGAAGAAAGATGCGCAATACGTTGTACAGGTAGCATTTACCAGCCTTACAAGAATTGATGAAAGTAGGGAAGTACGTAATCGTATGTCTGTTCAGGAAATTTTAGACATGGTTGATAACTCAAGTATCAATATTGACCACGTCTATAAAATAGTTGATGTATTTAGGGCTCAGGGGAATACTTTGGTTAGACCTTATGTTCCTAATCCCACAAAAATGAATTCACCAGAATGGATGAAAGGTAAATTAAATCCTGATACAGTTCTGGATATTACCCACGAAGCCTTAATTCGAAATTGGAATAGGTTGCTTGCTTGGGCAAGAGAAGATTATGAAGGAGTGGGAGTGTTTACTGATTATCAAAAGCAACTTAACAGATGGTTGGAAAGTGAAAAATCCAGAGAACATCTGCTTTCCTCAGGACAGCTAAGTTATTTTGAAACATGGTATGATAAGCAAAACCCAACTCTTGGTTGGATACACCGGTACAAACAATCTGATAATGGCTCTACGCAACGCTTAGGAGCTATTTCAGACATGAAGCGAACGGAAACTCTTGCTGGTAATAGTAGAGAATTTTTGAACAAAAGCGACAACTATATAAATAAGAAAAAGAAGTTTGTAGCCATCGCGCTTGTTGTGATTTCGTTATTGTTGGTAGTATCTGTTTTTGCTTTTATTGATGCGTATATTCAAAAAGGAAAAGCGGAATTTGCAAGGAAAGTAGCTCAGTCAAATGAAATTGCGATGAAAGCATTCCTAAAAGTTGAGCAAGATCCTACTTGGGCTTTTAGATTGGCGGAAGAAGCATTCAAAATTAATAGGGGGGAGTTGGCAAAACAGGCTATATCCGAATCTTATAATAATGGTCCTTTTTATGAAAAGTTCAATAAAAATAGGGCAATTGGTTTCCGTGACATAGAGCTATTTAACACAGCACCATTATTAGTTATTGCAATTCCTAACGGCAATATTGAAATATGGGATTTGGATGGTAAGATGATCCAGGAAATGGAAGGACACTTAAGACCAGTTTATGACATTCAGGTGTTTCCAGATGATAATCATTTCCTTACAGCATCATCGGATTCGACTGTGATATTATGGGGAAAAATTGGCGAGTCAAATGAATGGGAATTACAGAATCACTGGAAAGGATTTAATGGTAAAATAAATAATATAGAGTTGTCTGCGAATGTTAAATATTTTGTGATAGTTACTAATGGCGACAAAGAGGGAACATTAGCCGAATTAATAAAAAATGGCGAGACATATGACCTTGGTGAAATTTACAATATTGATTGGCCGGGGTATGATGTTAATAACATAGTCTTTTCACCCACTTCAGACAAATTATTGGTGTCTACTTCGCAAAATTCCAGTTTAATTACCAGAATTGACGGTGAAATAATCCAAGAGTTGAAAGGGCATAGTGCTAAGGTTGAGAATTCTTATTATTCTCCTAATGGAGAACAAATTATCACATCATATGGAGATAATTCCGTGATCTTGTGGAAAAATAAGGCAAAAAATTCTGGTGAAGATGATTGGTATGAATCATTGAGAATTGACGAGCACTCAGGAGAAATACGAGATATTAATTTTTTTAACGACAATGAACATTTTGTTACCTGTTCTCAAGATAATACTCTTAAAATATACAATTTAGCAGGTTCAGTATTAAAACTCTAAAAGGGCATACATCACCAGTCGATAATTTTACAGTAGCAAAAGATGGTAAAGTCCTCATCTCTGGAGCTTCTCAAAGCGGTATAATTTTGAGATGGAACTTAAATCATATAGAACAAAGACCATCCAAGCACATGTAGAAAACATTTATGGGCTTTTTTACGATGAAGAATCTGAAATAATAATTTCAAGCAGTCGAGATAATTATGTAAAACTTTGGAATTTACAAGGTAGTCTGAAAGCATCATTTTACTGCTTTAGCAAGTTTGCGGGGTCAGCTCAGCTGTTAGCAAAGAGTAAAACTATATTGATTGCCTCAGAAAGAGCTAGGATACAGTTAGTAGATTACAATGGAGATACAAAGTCTGAGTTATCAGTTACCGAAAATATAGGGGATACAAGAACTGGCAGTGTTTCTAAAGATGAAAAATATATTGCGATCGGATCAACTGATGGAGAGGTTATTTTATGGGATATAGAAAATAATTCACATATTTCTCTAAATGGGCACAGAAATAGTGTAAGAAAGATACTTATTGCTGTAGCTGCCAATAGAGTCTTAACTGCTTCAGATGACCAAACTGCTATTTTATGGAATTTTAAGGGTGAAAAGATAAAAGTGGTCAAAGGGATATACATTGAACTTCGTCCCATAGATATCTCACTTGATGAAAAGTGTTTTGCAGTTGCAACCAGGAATAATACAGCTCAATTGTTTGACATGGATGGGGAACAAGTAGGAGAATTAGTTGGGCATGATGATGTACTTACATCCGTAATGTTTTCACCTGATATGGAAAGAATTTTTACTACTTCTCAAGACAATACTGTAAGGATTTGGGATAAGAATGGTAATTGTTTAAAAGTATTGCATGGCCACACTGCTTATATCAATGAAGTTGCCTTTTCTCCTGATGGTAAATACTTTGCGACACCGGCAGATGATAAAACAGTAAGGTTATGGGATATGGATGGCAATATAATTAATGTGCTAAAAGGTCATACAAAAGGTGTTCAGGTAGCCACCTTTACTGCAGATAGTAAGAGTATTATTACAGGATCGCAAGATGGAACTATAAGGATTTGGCCGGTATTTGTTGAAGATATTCTGAAGAAAGTAAATGAGGAAAAGGAATTTGGGGAAATGTGGCGAATGACCGATGAAGACCGAAATGTAGCTGGTATCTATAATTAAATAAGAATCACAGGTAAACATATCTAAGAACCAAAAGAGGGGAATATTCATGTTACTTGTGATTAATGAACATGGCTCGAATTTGTCCCTATCCAGGCTTAAGACCTTTTAATGAGGAAGAATCTCTTTACTTTAAGGGAAGAGGGAAGCATATTGATAGAATAAAAGAAATTCTTGAAGAAAAGAAGTTCCTAATGGTTACCGGAGCTTCTGGAGATGGAAAATCTTCACTCATCTTTGCGGGGTTGCTTCCAATTATTAAGGCAGGTTTTTTAAGAGCAAAGTTTAACCGGTAGGCATTTGCATTGTTTAGGCCTGAACGTAATCCTGTTGCTAATTTAGCTGTAGAATTAGCTAATTGCTTAAAATATGAAAACAAGGATACCGTTGAAGCCAATCTTCAGCTAGGTTATTCAGCAATCGTTGATCTGTATAAAAACTCTCCATTATTTAACGAGAAGAATCCAAGGGAATCTGCTAACCTGTTCATTCTTGTTGATCAGTTTGAAGAACTTTTTACCTATACTGAGAATTACTCCAATGGAAGTGTAAGTGCCCAAGTCAAACTATTGTCCAATTTACTTCTCGAAACATATCTTATTGCAAAACAAGAAGACCTGCCGATTTATGTAGTGTGTACAATGCGTTCGGATTATATAAGTCATTGTGCTGCAGTAAACGGTTTCCCTGAATTGATTGGTGAGAGCCATTTTTTTGTTCCCAGGTTAAAAAGAGCTGAGTTAATAAATATTATTGAAGAACCTGCATTATTAACTGGTAACAAAATTTCTAAAAGACTTGTTAGTAGATTGGTTAATGATGTGAAAGATGGCACAGATGCGCTTCCCGTATTGCAACATGCTCTAAATCAAATATGGCATCAATATGAATTAAATGAAGCCGATGAAATGGATTTGATCCACTATTCTATGGTGGGTGGATTGAGTCTTAGCGAACTTCCGGAGTCAGAACAATTAGAAATTAGTGAATGGTTCGAATCATTACCTGAATACAAAAAGAACTTGTACTTAGATCCCGGGTTGCACAATGTACTCAATGCCCATGCAGATGAAATTTTTGAGACTGCACATTTAACACATCCGGAAGTTGATATTAGCAAAGAAGAATCTCAGCATATTATAGAATCTACATTTAAATGTCTTACAAAAATAGATGATAATAAAGCCATCAGAAATAGAATGACCTTGAAGGAAATAGCTGAAATGATTGGTGGAGAGGAATTGAGTACAATAGAAGCTTTGTTGTTAAATTATCGGATGGAGGGAAATACCTTGCTGTATCCATTTGTAAAGAATGGAGCAAAAAATGGGCAACTCTCAGAAGATTCAATATTGGATATTACTCATGAGGCATTAATACGAAATTGGAAAAAGTTAAAAGACTGGACAAATGAAGAACATGAGTCAGTAAAAATTTATGAAGACTATAATACCCAATTAGAACGGTGGCTCGAAAATGATAAAAAGAAGGATTTTTTGCTTCCGTTGGGATCACTAAGTTATTTTGAGACTTGGTATAAAAATCAATCTTATGAACCACTTGCCTGGATAAAAAGATATGTGTCATACGACAAGTTGGAGTCGCAAATATTAAATGCCAGTAACGTTGCTCATTCAAAAACGGTTTCTAGTCTTAAGCAAGGAGTTTATGACAGCTTTGTTGCTACACACTTCAGCAACATTAAAGACTTTATTTATCAGAGTCGCAAAAATGTAGATCGTAAAAAGAAGTTCGCACGAGTAGTTTCTATAGTAATATCAGTGTTACTCGTAATTTCAGTAGCTGCACTTTTTTGGAATATTCACTTAAGGAAAATATCTAAGTCTAATGAGATTGCGATGAAATCTTTTTTAAAACTGGAAGATGACCCAACTCTTGCGTATCGATTCGCTGAAAATGCTTATCAAATAAAAAGTACAAGTCTAGCTAAACAAGCGCTGATGGAAGCTTACTGCCATCCTCCTTTTTATAATTTACTAGATGGTCATAAGGGTTTTGTAACAAACGCAGTATTTTCACCGGATGGCCAATTCATTTTAACTGCATCTCGGGACAAAACAGCCAAGCTTTGGAATCTTGAAGGAAAAGAGCTGAATACTTTAAGAGGGCATACACAGCCATTAGCTGCATATACAGGTAATACTGCTTCTTTTTCTTCAGATGGTCAATATATAGTAACGGGTTCGTTAGATAGTACCGCCAGACTTTGGAGTGCTCAGGGAAAGTTTATCACTAAAATGGAGCATGATGGAGCGGTTTATTTTTGCCAGTTTTCAAAAGATAACCAGACTATTTTATCTACGAGCTCTGATAATTTCGCAAGAATATGGAATTTGGATGGGAAATGTATTCAGACATTACAGGGGCATCGGGCAAAAGTATATGATGCATGTTATTCAAAAGATGGAAATACGATTGTGACAATTTCTGCGGATTCAACTGCTATAGTCTGGAATAAGGCAGGAGAAAAGGTATTGATTTTCAAAAAGCATAATGCAAGAATAACAGAAGTTTCATTTTTAAATGATCAGTCTATTATTACTACTGATTCAAAGGGACAGGTAATTTTATGGGATATTAACGGAAATGTTTCTTTAACTATTCAAGCGCATGCTGGCGAGGTTCGTAATTTAGCCGTTGCACATAATGGAAGTTACTTTATAACCACCGGATACGATAAGCTGATAAAAATATGGGATTTAGAAGGAAAGCATCTGACTTCTTTGGAAGGACACGATGGATTAATATGGGATATAGCGATATCCTCCCACGATAGTTTAATAGCAACAACTGCTAATGATGGTACCATTAGAATATGGAATACACAAGGAATAGAACTTAGTATTCTAAAAGGCCATACTGCACAAGTTTTTACTGCCGCTTTTTCTCCTGATGATAAGTTATTGGTTACCACTTCACATGATGCAACTGCAAGGGTGTGGAAGATCTCTCCGATGAAAAAACAATTATTGTTGGGTCATTCCGGATATATTCTGAATGGCAACTTTTCTTCCAATGGCCAATATGTAGTTACTGCAGGGTGGGATTATTCAGCTAGAATTTGGGATATAGAAGGGAGGCTAGTACAAATACTTGATGATCATCCTTCAATTGTAATCTATTATGCTGATTTTTTACCCAATAACAAATACGTTTTAACAACTTGTAGTGATCATAATGTTAGAATTTGGGATTTTAAGGGGGAATTGATCCAAACTTTAACGGGGCATACTTCCAGAATTTGGTTATCATCATTTACACCTGATAGTAAATACATATTAACCTCATCTTCACAGGACAATGTGAAATTATGGAATATAGAAGGCAAAGATATTTACACTTTTAAGGATAGTTTTACAGCCTGTTTTTCTCCAAATGGCAGGCGTATCAGTGTCGTTTTCGAAAATGATGTGATTGGAATTTATCATTGGGATGGCAAAAATGATTCAATACCCAGAATATACAAGGAAGTAAAAGGGTATACTTTTGGGTTCTATACTAATAATTTTTCACCTAAAGGAACATATATTTCAACTTTGCTAAATGATAGTACAGTTGTGCTTTTGGATTCGAGAGGAATTGTTTTTAAAGAGTTGAATCCACTTCCTGACGAAATTCATATGATTAGGTTTTCAAAGGATGAGAAATATGTGCTTGCTGTATGTGAAAATACTGTTCATATATGGGAGATTCAAGGAAGTAAAGTTGCGGTATTGAATGGACATACAGAGGTTATCCATGAAGCGGATTTTTCTCCCGATTCCAAATATATAATAACCGGATCAGATGATTATACAGCCAGGTTATGGGATATTACAGGTAAAGAATTATTGGTTTACTCGGGGCATAAAAAAGCTGTGCGAACAGCACTTTTTTCTCCTAATGGCAAAAGTATTTTAACGACTTCACGTGATCATACGGCTCGTATAATGCCAATTTCAATAGATGAA
>JAESTI010000225.1 GCA_016763665.1 Bacteroidia bacterium
AGTACATTAACGGCTATTGCTTTGTTGTTTGCATTATATTTACTAAAACCCGCTCCATTTTGTGTGTTTGATGAGGTTGACGCTCCTTTAGATGATACCAACATCGAGAAGTTCAACAAGATCATCAAAAAGTTCTCGGAAAAATCACAGTTTATTCTTATAACCCACAACCACCGCACCATGGCCCATACAGATATTATGTATGGCATCACCATGCCCGAACAAGGAATCTCGAAAGTAGTTCCAGTTGATTTGAGGAAGGCGAGCTAACATCAAATTTTACAACTGCTTAGCTGAGTATGCGAGTAAGGTAAATGTAAAACGGTTTATGGGTTTGTAAAATAGTTTATGGGTTGAAAGGTTTATAAGTTTATTCAATCTGTCAACTCATCAACCTTTCAACCCTTCAACCTTTTAAAACTCTTACTCAAAGTGCATCGAAATAAGAACAGCTCTTGATAAGAGTTTATCAATCTGAGATGACCAAATGTGATTTTCAGGCAATAACACATTATTAAGACCATTGGTTTTTTTTATCTCAATAGAAAACTTAAAGATGGGATAATAGAAATCAAAACCAAGCCCATATTCATAAGCCCAGTTTGCCCGGTATAAGCGAGGCTTTACTTCATCATTAACTTCTAATTGAACTCTTGCCTGAGAGGCCATATCAATACTGTACTTCCCTCCTCCAAATACATAAACCCTCATATTTTTAAATCTATCAGATTTATATTTGATGAATAAGGGTAATTCTGCAAAAGTAGATTCAATAGTCTTTGTGTGGAATTTATTATTAACGAATGTGTATTCTACTTTTCGCTGAGCAAAAGAAAGCGTTGGTATAAATCGAAGATTAAAATACTTCCCCATCCTGATATCACTAATAATACCCATGTTGATACCTTGCTTTGGGGAAGATTCTACAATAAATAAAGTATCATTATACAGAAAATCTGCTTTATGTTCTACCCTGAAATAAGTATAATTAAGACCAAGAGAAATACCAAAGTGGAGAAATTTAGCATCATAAGTTGGAAGGTTCTTTTGTGCATAAGTACCAAAAGAGATAAAGGAAAGACTTAGGAGTAATATATTTCTAATCAATCTCATAAAATCAACAATATAAACTCAATGGGTAGCTTCAATATTGCAGAAATTTACACAATAAGCTGATTATCAATAATATATATTTTACTTGCGGGCTATATAAATGGAACTAATACCAAATGTTAAGGGAATACATTTTGTTTCCTTATAGCCAATATCTTCTAATATTTTAAGGAAATCATCTGCATCAGGAAATGCAATTACCGATTCAGGCAAGTAAGTGTATGCAGTACTATCTTTTGAGATCAACTTCCCGATCAATGGAAGTATCTTTAAAAAATAAAATTCATAAACCTGCTTGAATAAAAACATTTTAGGCTTGGAAAACTCGAGGATCGCTAATACCCCATCAGTTTTAAGCACTCTATACATGTCACTTAATCCTTTCTCCAGATTTTCGAAGTTGCGAACTCCAAACCCCACTGTTATAGCATCAAACCTGTTATCATCAAACGGCAAATTCTCTGCATCGCCTTTTTGTAATTCGATGATTTCTGTAAGTCCTTTCTTTTGGATCTTCTCTTTGCCAACAGCCAACATCTCTTCAGAAATATCAATTCCATTTACTTTTGTTGGATTTAGATTTACTGCTTCAATCGCAAAATCACCAGTTCCGGTGGCTACATCGAGAATATATTTAGGATTATATTTTTTAAGTAAGCCTATTACCTTTTTCCGCCAAAGTATATCTATTCCACAAGAAAGTACATGGTTAATTAAATCGTATTTGGGAGCAATGTTGTCGAACATCGCTTCAACTTGCTGCTTTTTACTGGTACTTAGATCTTTATAGGGAGTAATGCTCACGAGATAGGGATTATTCTTTTTTAACTCCAAATTTCAAGTGGATCATGGCAAAAACGGAGTAATTCATAATATCATAGTAATTGGCATCTATTCCTTCTGAAATAAGCGTCTCCCCTTGATTATCCTCAATTTGTTTGATCCTGAGTATTTTCATTAAAATAAGATCGGTAAATGAGCTCATCCTCATATCGCGCCAAGCCTCCCCATAATCGTGGTTTTTGTTTTCCATTAAAGATTTAGAAGTTGCAGTAAAATCATCAAATTTCGTAATCACACTTTCCACAGGCAATTCTAAATCATCCATTCCATTATCTTTATATCCCAACTGGATCAATGCTATTACGCAATAATTAATAATGCCAATGTATTCGGATTCAACTCCTTCCTCTATTTTTTGAGTTCCTTTTTCATCAATGCTCCTTACCCTTTGAGCCTTAATAAATACTTGATCTGTAATTGATTTTAACCTGAGCACTCTCCATGCAGTACCGTAATCTTTCGTTTTTTTTACGAAAATATCACGACAAATATTTATAATTGCATCGTATTGAGAAGAGGTATCAGTTGCCATTTCTTATAGTAAATAGTTTATAGCGAATAGCTGGTAGTAAATAGTTTATAAACGAATAGCTGATAGAACGAATACACGAATTAACGATTTTACGAATACATGAATTGGGAGGCCAAAGATACGTTTTTTTGTACAAACAAAACCCTTAATTGCAACGGTAGACTGGTTGATTTATCCACACCGATTGTAATGGGAATTGTAAATGTGACACCTGATTCATTTTATGATGGTGGTGATCTAAACTCTGAGGGTGACCTGTTAAAAAAAGTTGAAAAACATATTAATGAAGGTGCTTCAATTATTGATATCGGAGGTTACTCTTCAAGGCCTGGAGCAGATAATGTTGAAGAAACTGAGGAATTTGATCGAGTAATTCCAGCAATAAGATCCATCCTTAAACAGTTTCCCGATGTAATTATTTCTTTAGATACTTTTAGATCTAAAATAGCTCAGGAAGGAATTAATGAAGGGGTTGTTATCATTAATGATATTTCCGGAGGGAAATTAGATGATAAGATGTACGAAGTAGTATCTAACAATAGTACACCATATATAATCATGCACATGCCCGGAACTCCGCAAACTATGCAGGGAAATATATCTTATAATGATGTTACCACAGGTATAGCGAAGTACTTTTCTGGCATTATTGAAAAACTTAAGGGCTATAACATTAATGATGTAATTTTGGACCCGGGATTTGGATTTGGGAAAACTCTGGAGCATAATTATGAACTTTTAAAAAACTTACCCCACTTTAAAATGTTTAGATTACCAATTTTAGTAGGAATATCAAGAAAATCAATGATCTGTAAGGCTTTAAATGTAGATCCTGAAAATGCTTTGAATGGAACAACCGCAGCTCATACCATTGCTTTGATGAATGGAGCAAACATACTAAGAGTGCATGATGTGAAGGAAGCTGTAGAAGCGATCAAAATTGTAAACCAACTATAAATCCTAAACTCTAAATCTTAAACAATGTCAAATGAATAAAATTTTAAATTCAAAACATTCATTTAGTTGTAAAGCAATGTTTAAGACATTTAATATTGGATTTTAGAATTTGTTTAGGATTTAGAAATTAGATATTAGAAATTTGTTTACTGTGTTATGATATCTTACCTAGATAATATTACTTCCATTTCTGCTGATGAGTTAATAGGTTTTTTTGTTGGCTGGCCAAACCCTCCTACTCCAAAAAAACATTTAGATATCCTAAAAAATAGTTCTCATGTAATCCTGGCAAAAGATGACGAAACAGGTAAGATTATTGGATTCATTAATGCAATTTCAGATAAAGCAATATCAGCTTATATCCCACTTTTAGAAGTATTGCCAGAATATCAAGGTAACAATATTGGCAAAGAATTAGTACAAAGGATGTTGAATAAGCTTAAAGACTACTATATGGTTGATTTGTGCTGTGATGAAAAACTAAGCACATTTTATGATAAATTTGGCATGACAAAAACTACTGGAATGATATTGAGAAATTATGAAAAGCTAAATTAATGGAGTTATTTGATATAGGGTTTTTAACAATAAGACTTTGGGATATCATTGATATCCTCTTGGTTGCTTATTTATTATACCAATTATATGCACTTTTAAGAGGTAGTGTAGCCATCAACATTTTCATTGGGCTTCTTTCCATCTATTTGCTCTGGCTGCTTGTAAAAGCCTTACAAATGCAGCTTTTAGCGGGAATATTAGGCCAATTCATAGGAGTTGGTGTCTTAGCATTAATTGTAGTTTTTCAACAGGAAATAAGAAGGTTCTTGATCTTGCTCGGAAAACAAAGTTTCCTCAATAAAGACAGTTACTGGAGCAGGTTTTTACCCTGGAATTGGAAAATTGAAAGGGAGGACCATATAAACTTTGGGCCAATAGTTAAAGCAGTTAACAGCATGGCATTAAAAAAAATAGGAGCTATTATCGCTATTACTAAAGATGCTGAATTGAAATACTATATTGAATCTGGAGAAAAAATGGATGCAACGGTTTCTGCATCATTATTAGAAAGCATATTTAGTAAAAATAGCCCTTTGCATGATGGGGCAGTCATCATTAATGACAATGAAATTAAAGCAGCGAGATGTGTATTACCGCTTACCGAAAAAACTGACCTACCTATCCATTTCGGACTTAGACACCGTGCTGCAATTGGCCTTACGGAAAACAGTGATGCCATAGCATTAGTGGTTTCTGAAGAGACCGGTAATATTTCTATATCAAGAAAAGGGGAAATCTCCTATAATGTTGATAAAGACAAGTTAGAAGAAAAACTGGAGGACCATATAAATGAAGATTAGACAATAGCTAGCACCGTAGTGCTTAAGTATTGGCACTATCTTGTTTAGCTTCAAACTGCTTTAGCAATTCCTCCACTGGTTTTCCAAGATTATCAATTGAGAACTTCGCATCTTTAGCTAGGTCATGATCTGGATACTTTTCTAAAAACATCTTGTAGTGTTTTTCGGCCATTCCTAAATCTCCAATATGATTTTCATAAATAAATCCCTGAATGAACACGCAAGAAGCTGCTCTTGAATCGTCAGCGTATCGCTTAGAATAGGTTCCGTATAGGTTGATAGCCTTTTTGAACTGCATTAAACTATTGGCAGTTTCAGCAGCACTGTATAAATACCCTTGTGCTTTTTCGTGTTCCTTGTGATTTGTAATGAACTCCTCATATTTTACCAAAAGATCATTAGCTATATTCTTATCAAATTTTGCTGATTTAGAATATAATTGATCTTCCAGTACTTCGATCTCTTCGATCCTCTGGATATCACCCGGTGAGCATCCTGTAAATATTACTAAAAAACAAAGCGATATAATAATATATATTTTATTCATAATCAAATATTTAAATAACTCTAACTAAATAATAGGTTTAAATATATCATTTTTTCTTTTTCTTCTTTTTAACAGGGAATTTCATTTTATAGTCTACTTCAATATCACCTTTTGTTATTTTTTGCAGTCTTCTTTTTAATAACCTTTTCTTTAAAGATGACAAATGATCTGTAAACAAAATCCCATCAGTATGGTCATGTTCGTGCTGAATTATCCTTGCTGCCAGACCCTCATATTCTTCATCATGAAACTCAAAATTCTCATCATAATATTGGATCCTGATAGTTTCGGGCCGTTCAATATCTTCCCTGATTTCCGGAATACTTAAGCATCCTTCATTATAGATTACGTCATCTCCAACTTCTTCAACAATATAACCATTGATGAACACTTTCTTAAATCCTGCCAATTTTTCCTTATCCCAAGACTCTCCGTCCACAATAAACATCCTTATTGTCTTGCCAATTTGAGGCGATGCCAATCCCACTCCGTTGGCACTTTGCAGTGTTTCAAACATATCCTCAATCAATTTCTGAAGATTTGGATAGTTATCAGAAAGTTCTTTGGTTTCCTTTTTTAAAACCGGATCTCCATATGCAATAATCGGTAGTATCAATTTAACAGCACTTTTTAATTTTTGGATTCTAAATATGTTTGCAGGATCAAGGTTGCACTGATCGTATCTCTCAGTTCCTTTTTTTGCCTGTCTTTTTTCTTAAGGTCACTTGTAATTATTACGTGTTCTGCCATTCGGGAAGTCAAACGCTCATCTACAAGTTCAATAGGTATTTCGGGGAATACCTTCTTTAACCTATTTACAAACGCATTTACTAATTTTTTTGATTCAGATGGCTGATTGTTCAATTTTTTAGGATCCCCAACTACAAACAATTCAACATCTTCTTTCTCAATATACTGTTTTAAATACTCCTCTATATCTTTTGAATGGACAGTTTCCAAACCAGTGGCAATTATCTTTATCGGGTCCGTTACTGCTACTCCCACTCGCTTACTGCCATAATCAATCGCCAAAATCCTGCCCATGGCGCAAAACTACAAAAAATCACTTCTGGAAAAGGCTTTTTTTTATTAAAACTGGATTTTGTTAAAGGCTAAAGGAAGTATTCACATAGATGATCACCGTGATCACCGGTACCCTCAAATTCATCTTATAATCATAAATTTGCTAACAGCAAGCCTTCCTTCACTATTATTTACTACCATAAAATATATTCCATTGCTCCAATTTCGAACAGAAATGGTAGTAATTTTTTGCTCGTTCACATCAATATTACACACTTCAACACCTAATGCGTTTAAGACTCGAATTGTAGTTATAGTAGATCTATTACAATTTATTGTTACAAAGTCCTGAGCAGGTTTAGGGTAAATCTTCACCTCAAGGTTATTTTTGTTCAACTGAGCAATTTTGGTTGAGCCAGTTCTTCCATTTATGTCATATTTAGCAAAAAACTCCCAAATTTTAAGTGAGGCATCAATGTCGTAGTTGGTAGTTCCGTTTGCTATGGGTGCCCCAGGCCAGGTGTGTGCTCCGTTAATGATTTTATAATGCTCAACTTCTACTCCGCTATCACCGTTCTTATAAATATGATGCTCCGCTGTGCAACTATCAGATAGACTAATATCAGGCACATCAGTAACAATTGCAGAAGTATCGCACTGATTGAAACTCACCCAATAGTCGAGCGTATTTTCAATAGATTCCATAGATCCGGCCTTACCATCGTAGGGTACAGTAGGATCATCAGTTCCATGAATTTCCATCACCGGAATAGGGTGCTGAGGGCTACAGGTCAGTGGCTGGTTCAAATTCATGGTTCCCGTAACCGATGCAATAGCCGCAATGCGATTACTCAACTCGCATGCTAATGTATAACTCATAAATCCACCATTAGACATGCCAGTGCTATAAACTCTATTAAGATTAACATTGTATTCTGAAGCAAGAGAATCTATCAATGCTTCCGTAAAACCTATGTCATCAACGTCTCCACCCCAATTGGCGTTCCAGTATGGTTGTCCCACACCATCCAACGTACCCATCGGATATACTAATAAAAAACCTGCAGTGTCTGAAATCTTGCGAAAGTCACCATAAAACATCTGATCATTGGCATTACTGGTATAACCACGGAAGTTAATTACCAGAGGAGAAGAATTTTCGGGTAAATATGATGCA
>JAESTI010000226.1 GCA_016763665.1 Bacteroidia bacterium
AATAAAATGAAAAGAACATTAATAATAACTGCATTATTTCTAGGATTTAGTGTAGTAGGATTTAGTCAAACAAAAGAAAGAATTGAAGTTGTAGTAACTGATAAACTTCAAGTATCAGCAACAGAACAGGTATATAAGTTCAAAGATAGTCACACAGGAAAAGATTTCTTTTCTCTTCCAGTTCAAGCTCAAATTGGTATCGCAACTCACGCCAATGGGTATATTTCAAAGAATGATTTTACTATCACAGAGTCTGAGTCTAATGAAACTAGAGTTATTAAGATTTGTTATTTTGGTAGCGATGGTTTCGGTATGGAATATGGTTACATTGAAGTTGATTAGTAGAAACAGGGGCAGACAAACCAAATACGTATAAATAATTAATTGCGGAAACAGATCGGATGTGGTTGAATTAAGTGTAGCTGCCTTTGCTCTTTGACGAAAAATAGGATACAGTAAAAAGGCCCATCAATTAAAACACCAAATGATTCATAGTAATTATTTGGTGTTTTTTTATGCTCATAATCCAATCCCCAGGTTAATAAAGGTAGTAGTGTCGTATTGCAATACGACACTCCTTGACATTCCCCTCCTAATTCCCCATCTTTAGGATTATCAAATTATCCTTGAATCCCATGCTCAGGAAATATTGTCTTTATCTTCTATTAATATTGCTCTCTTTTGGTGAGGGGTATGGGAAGGATAAGTGCAAAATAGATTCCTTACGCGCTGCCTATCAAACTGTTACCCACGATACTGCCAAAATAATCATCCTACTAGCATGGGGAGAAGAAATCAATGTAAACAAACTTGATTCGACCATTATTCTTTACCATAAAGCTGTAGAATTAGCGAAAAAAAACTTGTCTGAAAATTTGAACGGTAAAACTATTTTAAGCCTGGCTACCGGACAGGCAGGTGATGAATTAGTTAAAGTGTTTAAAAAATTATTGGCTAATGCTTATTACAAAATTGCAGATAGATATTATAATCAAGGGAAGATTGATAAAGCTTTGGAATACTACTTTTTGAGTTTAAAAATTTCAGAAGAGCTTAAGGAGAAACAAGGGATGGCTTATTGTTATAACAGTATTGCACTTACGTATGAATATCAAGGGGAACTTGATAAGGCGTTGGAATATTACTTTTTGAGTTTAAAGATTAGAGAAGAGTTTAAAGATACAGAAGGGATGGCTCACGAATATTGGAATATTGCTTCATTCTATCACATTAAAAAAGACTATGCTAATTGTATTGCGTACTATACAGAAGCTGCAGCATCATATTTCGAATTAAATAATTCATACGGAACCGCTTCCGGTTTTTATACAAAAGCAACTTTATTTGAAATTGAAAATAAAATTGATTCGGCTATTTATTCTTATGAACAAGCTTTATCGTACTATAAAGAAATTGACCATGTTCAATATGTTGGTTGGTGTTATAGGGAAATAAGTAACTGCTTCTCGTTAAAAAATGATCTGATCAAAACAATTGAATATGCAGAAAGCAGTTTGAGTTTAGCTAAAGAGCTAGGTATAGTAGGTGACATAAATTATGCCGCAAGATTTTTAAGTAGTCACTATAAAGAACAAAACAACTTTGAGGATGCCCTCATCATGTATGAGTTGGAGATAGAAATGCAAGATAGTATCGTGAACAAGGAAACCCAAAAAGCCACCATCCGCCAACAAATGAAATATGAATATGAAAAGGAAGAACTGGTTAAAGAACAGGAAGAAAAAGAGCAACTAAGATTAGCCGCAGAAGATCAAAGCAGAAGAGATGATCTTCATTATGCAGGGATATTTATTGGAATGTTTTTACTCTTTGGTGTGGTGCTAATGTTAGGCTTTGTGAAAGTTCCTCCTAAGGGAGCAGAAGTAATTATCTTCCTTTCATTCCTTATTCTTTTTGAGTTCTTGTTAGTGCTACTAGATCCCTTTGTTGAAGAATATACTGGAGGTGCTCCCATTTTCAAACTGTTACTAAATGCTGTATTAGCAGGGCTTATTTTTCCTCTTCATCAGTTCTTTGAAAAGAAGCTAAAGAAGAAATTAATTAAAGGGAAAAGAAACTCTCCCCCTTTTTTAGGGGGAGTTGGAGGGGGTAAAGAAGTTAAAGCTCTAATGTTTCTTGGTTTGGTAATTGTTAACCCCTATTTATTTGCTCAAACAGACACTGTTACCAAGTCTCCCCCGGTAGGGGGAGATTTAGAGGGGGTATCTAAAATTGATTCATTGAAAGCAGAACTAACCACCTCCACACATGATACCACAAAAGTTAATATCCTAACAGAAATAGGTGAACTGGATATGATCTTTCGCATTTCTTATTGGGATACAATAATTCAAATTTGTAATAAAAATTTACCTAATAAAAATTCCCTTGAAGAAATTGTCTTCCTGCATACCAAAGCAGATGCACTGAATAATGTTGGGTACATCTATCAGCATCAAGGGGATATTAAAAAAGGGTTGGAGTATTACTTTGAAAGTATGAAGATTGAGGAAGAATTTTTTTTAGAAAAAAGCAGAAAAAAGTGGACTGAAAGTTTGGGTGATTTAACTTTTTTAAAATCGAAAAAGATGTTTAAAAAAGGATTGGCTAGTACTTATAATAATATTGGGGCTATCTATGATGATCAAGGGGAGATTGAAAAGGCTTTGGAATACTACTTTTTGAGTTTAAAGATTAGAGAAGAGATTAATGATAAAATAGGGATGGCTATTTCTTATAATAATATAGGTGCTTTTCTGTGTGAACGGGATAGCTTAGAGGAAGGAATGAGGTATTTGGAAATGGGATTGGCGTTGAATGAACAATTGGGAAATAAAGCTGGTGTGTCCTATAGTAATTCTTCTATTGGTGGTTGGCAGTTAAAGATAGGATACGTTAAGGCTGCACTTGAAAGTGGGTTGGAGGCTTTGTCAGTGGCTAATGAGATTGGGTATGTGGATTATATACAAAGCGCATCGAAGTTGTTGAGTGATGTTTACAAAATGCAAGGCAAGTTTAAAGATGCCCTTGCTATGTATGAGTTAGAAATACAAATGAGAGACAGTATGGTCAATGAGGAAAATCAAAAAGCCACAATTAGACAGCAAATGAAATATGAGTATGAGAAAGCACAAATCTTAAAGGAACAACAAGAAATAGAGCAAGCAAGAATACAAGCAGAAATAACATCAAGAAGAGATAACCTACAACATTCAGCCATCTTCATTGGTATCCTGATACTCTTTGGAGGAGTATTAATGCTAGGCTTTGTAAAAGTCAGACCAAAAGATGTAGAAGCAATAATCTTTATTTCATTCCTAATACTATTTGAGTTTGTACTTGTTTTGGCTGATCCACACATAGAACAATATACAGGTGGTGCTCCCGGATACAAACTTATTTTTAATGCAGGAATTGCAGGATTGATGTTTCCTTTACATCAATTCTTTGGAGGGAAACTCAAGAAACGTATTGTCAAAGTTCAAAGAAAGAAGATCAGGGAACAGATAGAGCAGTATAAGAAGGATACTGAAGGGATGTAATCCGTTATTAGTGTATTCGTAAATTCTCTATCTTTATGAGATGGGTAGCAAGTATTTCAAAACATTTCTTTTCGGTGTTATTTGCTTATTGTTAATCAATAATTATCAATTAAGTTTTGCACAACAAAGCAAAGTTGATTCCCTAAAAGCGGAACTCAAAAAAGAACTTTCGGATACTACAAGAATCAAAGCCCTCAACGACCTCGGTTGGGAAATAAAATACCAAACCCCGGACACCGCCATCCTCCTTGGAAAACAAGCTCTGAAACTTTCTGAAAGTGTTATGCTGAGTGGTGTCAAAGGGTGGCAGAAGGGAATAGCCAACTCCTACAGCAACCTCGGAGTACATTACAAAAACAAAGGTGATTACACCCTCTCACTTTCTTGCCAC
>JAESTI010000227.1 GCA_016763665.1 Bacteroidia bacterium
ACGAACTGGTTGAAACTGGAAATTCATCCCGACCCGAAATATCTATTGCCTGACCCGGTTGAAACATTAAAAGCAGCAGAAGAACTGGTAAAGCTCGGCTTCATTGTCCTGCCTTATGTTCATGCCGACCCTGTTTTATGTAAGCGGCTGGAAGAAGCAGGAACTGCTGCCGTCATGCCTCTGGGTTCTCCGATTGGCAGCAACAAAGGGCTGCAAATGAAGGACATGTTGGAAATTATCATCGAGCAAGGTAATGTTCCCGTAATTGTGGATGCGGGCATTGGCAGTCCGTCTGATGCAGCAAAAGCATTGGAAATGGGAGCTGATGCCGTTTTGGTGAACACAGCTATCGCTGTTTCTTCTGACCCTGTTGAAATGGGCAAGGCATTTAAAATGGCTGTCGAAGCTGGAAGGATGGCTTATGAAGCAAAGTTGGGAAAAACTTCCGTTAAAGCCGAAGCGACAAGTCCACTGACCGCGTTTTTAGATGATTAATTTAAGAACTCTCTTATAGATTGTTTAATGAACATAGATAATGCATAATATAGTTGCATTCATATTTGAAATACTTGGCGCTTTTATTTTCTGGATGTTTAAAGGGTTTTCTGGAAAATTAGAAAATGAAATGGGAGGACCTTATAGCTCCAAAAGTTTTGGAGAAATTTTGCAGTCACTTCTATTATTTTAATTTTACTGTCATACTGTACTTGAGAAAATTTTGATTGTCAGTAAACTAAATTAAACCCGGCATGAAACACCGCAATTCACAAAAACGGATTTACATAAATGATGCCATTTATTTTTTAACAACTAATGTAGATGATCCTTTATTTCTGCTTAAAGAGAATTTGTTTTGTGATTTATTTGTTGCTGATCTGAAGTTTTGCAGGAAAATCAAACAATTCAATATTTTTGGTTATAAGGTAAATCCTGATCATATCCATTTGTTAATTCAACCAACTGGTATAAATAACTATTCCGAAATTATGCGGTCATTGAAGACAAATTATTCTCGTAATGTTAATTTTATTATGGGATATAATGAAATTTCGGAATTTTTGAAGGCGGGGTCACGTGACCCCGCCTTCAAAAACCAATATACTGCTTTCACAAATACAGTTGACCCCGCCTTCAAAAACCAAGATACTGCTTTCGCAAACACAGTTGACCCTGTCCTCAAAAACCAAACGTTATTCAAAAATCATTCTAATTTATTATACCAATTTAAATGCAATTTTGATAAAAAATATAAAAACCCTCATTTTCCTAAATTCCATTGGCAATCATCTTTCCACGACCACATTATCAGAGACAAATCCGATTATTATATGCGTTTAAATTACATTAAAAAGCAATGGATTCAACATGAATTACCGGAGAATAAATATTGTTATATTTCAAAACAAAAACCCGATCTATCCTACACAAACCAATTGAAATTTGTTATATAATGTCATTTAAAAACATATTCGATCAATACAACTGGAGCCAGATCCAGGATAACATCAATTCCAAAACTTCTACTGATGTTGAAATTGCTTTAGACAGGGTGAAAGCGGGGTCGCGCGACCCCGCTTTCACCCTCAATGATTTCAAAGCATTGATATCCCCTGCTGCTGCCCCTTTTCTTGAAGAAATGGCAATATTGAGCCGTAAGCTTACACAAAAACGTATTGGTAACACATTACAGATGTATATTCCTATGTATCTATCCAATGAATGTCAGAATATTTGTACTTATTGCGGGTTCAGCTTAGATAATAATATAAGGCGTACAACGCTTACCGATGAACAGATATTAAGAGAAGTTGAGATCATCAAATCTCTGGGCTATGATCACATCCTTTTAGTTACCGGTGAGGCCAACAAAACCGTTGGAGTTGAATATTTTAAAAACGCCTTGAAACTTATCAGGCCTTATTTTTCGAATATCTCCATAGAAATACAGCCATTGAACCGGGAAGATTATGAGCAATTGATTCCTCTTGGGCTAAATACCGTACTTGTTTACCAGGAGACCTATCACAAAGGAATTTATAAAACCTATCATCCCAAGGGCAAAAAATCAAATTTTGATTACCGGCTGGAAACCCCTGATCGGATAGGCAGAGCAGGGATATATAAAATTGGCTTGGGATGCCTGATCGGGTTGGAGAATTGGAGAACGGATTCATTTTTCACTGCCCTGCATCTCAGCTATCTCGAAAAAAATTATTGGAAGACAAAGTACTCGATCTCTTTCCCTAGATTGAGGCCTGCAGAAGGAGCAATACAACCCAAAGTGGTGATCAGCGATAAAGAACTCGTTCAGTTGATTTGCGCTTACCGAATTTTTAATGAGGAGGTTGAACTGTCTATCTCAACCCGCGAGTCGGAGGAGTTCAGGAACAATATCATCAAGTTGGGTATTACTTCTGTCAGTGCCGGATCAAAGACAAATCCAGGTGGTTATACCAATGGGCAACAAACATTGAAACAATTTGAAACTTCTGATGAAAGAACACCCGCAGAAGTTGCCGAAATGATCACATCCCAGGGCTATGAAGCTGTTTGGAAAGATTGGGATGTTGCAATGGGATAGAGTATAAAATATAATTTACAATTTATGAATAATTAATTACTAAAGTATTAATGCGAACAAATAATAAAACAATTTGGATTATTTAAGGATTCTAATAACTATTGGTATTTATTTGGGGATTATTATGCTTGCTGCTATTTCGGGGAGGTATTAGGTGGTATAATATTACTTATTATGATAATATTAACTTTTTGTTTTTTTGCTTTCTTTGGCGGTAACGGGTACTCTGAAAGGTTTGGAGGTAGAGGTGAAGGGGGAGATTATTAATAAGGAATTACAACGAACCATTAATACATATATTCGTAATTCGTGCAAATTCGTTATTCGTAGATTCAATGTTAAGCAAAGAAGAACTACACAGATATAGCAAACACATCATCTTGCCTGAAATAGGTACAAAAGGGCAGGAAAAGCTGAAGCAAGCCAGGGTACTGGTTATAGGTGCCGGTGGGTTGGGCTGTCCTATTTTGCAATAT
>JAESTI010000414.1 GCA_016763665.1 Bacteroidia bacterium
GATTATGAAGCACCTTTAAAAGCAGAAATCACTATTAATTCACACAAGCAAACTGCTATAGAGTCGGTTACCCAAGTTCTAACATACATGAAGGAAAATCAAATAATATAGATATCAACCTAGATTTTAAATGCTACACAAGGATTTTAACCAAATAAACCGTAATTTTGCACAACTTTTTTAGAATTAACGATAAGAGGGAGAAGTAATAATGTCAACATATCATATTAAACATCTTGACCTACTTGAAGCGGAATCTATTTATATTCTGAGGGAAGTTGCAGCGCAATTTGAAAATCCTGCCATGCTATTTTCCGGAGGTAAAGATTCAATTATTATGGTTCGACTAGCAGAAAAAGCATTCAGGCCTGCTAAGCTTCCATTTCCATTGGTTCATATAGATACAGGACACAACTTTCCAGAAACCATTGAGTTCAGAGATAAATTCGTAAAAGACATTGGAGAGCAATTGATAGTAGGGCATGTACAAGACAGTATTGACCAAGGAAAAGTTGCAGAAGAAACAGGACCTGATGCAAGCAGGAACTTCCTCCAAACAACTACTTTACTCGATACACTTGAACAATATAAATTTGATGCTGCAATAGGAGGTGGTAGAAGAGATGAAGAGAAAGCAAGAGCAAAGGAAAGGATATTCTCATTCAGGGATGAATTTGGCCAGTGGGAACCTAAAAACCAAAGGCCTGAAATCTGGACTACTTTAAACGGAAGAAAAAGTATTGGACAAAGTATTCGTGTATTTCCAATTTCAAATTGGACCGAGCTTGATGTTTGGCAGTATATTGCAAAAGAAAATATTGAATTACCGTCTGTTTATTTCTCACATAAAAGGGAATGTATAAGAAGAAATGGAACCATTTTAGCAAACTCTGAATTCCTTACATTGCGAGAAGCAGAACAACCCGAAGAACTTATAATTAGATGCAGAACCGTAGGTGATATGACATGCACGGGAGTTGTCGAATCCGAAGCTCATTCAGTTTCTGATATAATAAAAGAAGTAGCTGCAGCAAGAATAACAGAGAGAGGTGGCAGAGCTGATGACAAGAGATCAGAAGCGGCAATGGAAGAAAGAAAAAGAGAAGGATACTTTTAGTTGAGTTGTTATTCTAGTTTAAGTAGTTAAGTTGTATTCTATAATGGTATTATGAAATCAGATTTTAGAAATCTAAAGGTTTGGCAAAAGGGTAGAGACTTAAGACTATACGTTTTTACTTTAACAAAACAGTTTCCTAAAGAAGAAAAAACTAAGTTAACAGACCAAGTAATCAGATCATCAAGATCTATAACCAATAATATTGCAGAAGGATACGGACGATTTCATTTTAAAGACAATATTCGTCTCTGTAATCAAGCAAGAGGTTCCATATATGAAACTCTTGATCATGCAGAAATTGCTTTTGAATGTAAATACATAAATCAAGACACGTATCAACAACTTACTGAGAATATAGAGGAAATACTAGCGTTAACAAACGGATACATTAAATACTTACGAGAAAAACATCAACTCAACAAGCCAACTACCTAACAACTCAACAAATATGAAATTTGCAGAAGGAGTAACAGCTGAACAGATCACGGAGAACTATATGGATATGGACCTGTTGAGGTTCACCACAGCAGGAAGTGTTGATGATGGAAAGAGTACTTTGATCGGTAGGTTATTATATATTACCAAATCCATTTTTGAAGATCAATTGGAGGCCATTGAAGAATCAAGTAAGAAGAGAGGAGATGAATACCTAAACCTGGCCCTGCTTACAGACGGGCTAAAAGCAGAAAGAGAGCAAGGTATTACTATTGACGTTGCTTATAAATATTTTGCAACCCCTAGAAGAAAATTCATTATAGCAGATACTCCCGGACATGTTCAGTACACAAGAAATATGGTTACTGGAGCATCCACTGCTAATTTAGCTATCATTTTGATAGACGCACGAAAAGGAGTTATAGAGCAAACCAAAAGACACGCTTTCATTTCATCATTATTACAAATTCCTCATTTAGCTGTGTGCATTAATAAAATGGATCTTGTAGATTTTGATAAAGACACTTTTTACAAGATTCGAGAAGAGTTCAGAAATTTTGCAGCTAAATTGGAGATCAAAGACATTACTTTTATTCCCATTAGCGCATTGCATGGAGATAATGTTGTTCACCGATCTGAGAAAACAGAATGGTATCAAGGGCCTCCGTTGTTAACTCATTTAGAAGAAGTTTATATTGCAAGTGACCAAAACTTCATTGACTGCAGATTCCCTGTACAATGGGTAATCCGACCTCAATCCAAAGAACATCCTGATTACAGAGGTTATGCAGGCAGGGTTGCAAGTGGTATTTTCAAAAAAGGAAATGACGTAACAGTGTTGCCTTCAGGATTTACTTCTAAGATTAAGAGCATTGAAACTTATGATTGTGAAATTGAAGAGGCATTGCCTCAAACTTCAGTGACTATAACTTTAGAGGATGATATCGATATCAGCCGAGGTGATATGCTTGTACGAACCAATAATCAACCTACGGTAAGCCAGGATATTGAAGCCATGGTTTGTTGGTTATCGGAAAAACCATTGAACCCAAAGGGTAAATACGCCTTGATCCATACTTCTAATCATACAAGGTGCATGATCAAAGACGTTCACTACAAAATTGACATCAACACTCTTCATAGAGTAAAAGATCTTGCTTCAGTAGAATTAAATGAATTTGCGCGCATTACAGTAAGGACCACTCGACCATTATTTTTTGATTCTTATAAGAAAAACAGAGCAACAGGAAGCTTTATATTAATAGATGAAGCAGACAACTCGACTGTTGGCGCCTGTATGATAAAATAGCAAGAAGCAATAATATTAGCTTTTGCGAGTTTCTTATTTCACACAATTGCCCAACATAAGTGCTTTCATGGTTAAATAACATTCTACACGACCAGCATTCAAAAGAAATTCTTAAAGCAGGGTCTGGTTCATTTCTATACAGAATACTCGGTATTATTCTTAGTTATGGTTTTACAGTATTGGTAACACGAAGTATGGGTGCTTCTACATGGGGCATATTTGCACTTTGTCTTGCATTATTACACATAACATCCATGTTTGGCAGGCTCGGTTTCGATACTGCCTCTATAAGATTTGTTGCTGAGTATACTGCCACCAATAAATTAGATCTACTAAAAGGCACTTATTCAAAAATGATAATTAGTGCTTTCCTGGCTTCTTTATTACTGACTATCTTATTAATATTCTTTTCTGCTGATATTGCTTCAACCATATTTAATAAGCCACACCTGAGTCCTTATATTAAATTGATCTCCATTGGAATAATTCCGATGACTTTAC
>JAESTI010000228.1 GCA_016763665.1 Bacteroidia bacterium
ATAATTCCCTTTATAGTCATATGCAATTCCAATGTTATTATAACAAGAAGCCGTGCTAATATGCTTTTCTGTTAACCTTCTAATTGATTTATCCAATGTAATGTGCAGATGTTCTAATGAATTTTCGTACTGCCCTTTTGTAGCCAAAACCCATCCAATGCCTATTTCTGCGTTAATATAATTCTCCCAATCCTCAATAGAACGATATTGTTCAGAAGCCTTTTTAAAATAATAAATTGAACTATCGTATTTCGCATTTTGATTTGCTGTTAATGCCAGTTTATAAATAGCATCCGCTTTCTCTGTCAGGCTTTGCTGACAAGCACCAATCGAAGGAATTACAATAAACAAAAGTATAATAATGAACTGCTGCATGCTTTTGTTCTTAACCTAAAATATTTATCTTAGCTTTTTGCAATCTTTTAACATTATTAAGTATGGTAAGATACGAAGCAATTGATTCAAAGTTGTTTATTGAGAATAGGAAAAGGTTTGTGAAGCAATTAAAACCAAATTCCGTGGCAATTTTAAATTCAAACGATGAAATGCCATATAGTGGAGATACAAATTTCCCTTTCAAGCAAAATGCCGATCTTTTTTACTTGTCAGGAATTGACCAGGAACAATCTATTTTAGTACTTTATCCTAATGCTGCAAAAGAAGATTTCAAGGAACTACTTTTTCTTAGAAAGACCAACGAACAAATTGCAGTATGGGAAGGACATAAATACAGCAAAGAGGAAGCTCAACAAACTTCAGGAATCAAAAAGGTAGCATGGCTCGAAGATTTTGACATGGTATTCAATGAAATAATGAATCATGCTGATCATTGTTATTTGAATTTGAATGAAAATGATCGGTTTGCATCAAATGTGCCATATAGAGATCTAAGATCCGCTAATGAATTAAAAGCCAAATATCCTGCGCATAGCTTTGAGAGAATCGGTCCAATTATGTCTGATCTTCGTGCCATTAAATCGGATATAGAAATTGAATTGACAAAAAAAGCCTGTGGAATTACCAAAGATGCTTTTATTCGCGTACTCGAAATGGTGAGGCCCGAAGTTTATGAATATGAAATTGAGGCCGAAATAACTCACCAATTCATATCCAATTGTTCGGATCATGCATATACTCCTATCATAGCTTCAGGGAAAAATTCATGCGTACTGCATTACATTGATAACTGTGCCCAATGTAAGGATGGTGATATATTACTTTTCGATTTTGGGGCTCAATATGCCAACTATGCTTCTGATATGTCAAGAACTATTCCAGTCAACGGAACTTTTTCTGACAGGCAAAAGGAAGTATACAATGCAGTTCTTCGGGTTCACAATGAAGCAAAAATAATGCTTCGGCCGGGAACGATCTTGGATGACTATCAGAAAGAAATTTGCAAAATAATGGAAGAGGAATTGATTGGTTTGGGATTGTTCACCAAAGAGGATGTTGAAAAGCAAGATCCTGAAAAGCCATTATTCAAGAAATATTTCATGCATGGTACTTCTCATTTTATGGGATTAGATGTTCATGATATTGGTGATAGAACTAAACCTATTCAGCCCGGAATGATCTTCACTTGCGAACCTGGCATTTATATCCCCGATGAGGCCATTGGAATTCGACTCGAAAACGATTTCTTGGTAACTGATGGAGATCCCATTAACTTGATGGCTGATATTCCAATTGAAATTGAAGAGATCGAAAGTATTATGGCAAAAAGCAAAATAGGTGTATAATTTTTAATGGCTTCTTTCTCTAAGACAATCATTGATTGGTATGAACTCAATAAACGAGACCTCCCCTGGCGTAATACCAAAGATCCTTACTTGATCTGGCTTTCTGAGGTTATCTTACAACAAACAGAGTTGATCAAGGCCTTCCTTATTATCAAAAGTTTGTTAAAAAATATCCTAACGTTAAAGTATTGGCTAACGCAAATGAAGATGACATTCTAAAACTATGGCAAGGATTAGGATATTATTCAAGAGCCCGAAATATGCACCATGCTGCAAAAACTATTGTTAAAGAATTTCAAGGTAAATTCCCATCCGATATCAATGAAATCAAAAAACTCAAAGGAGTTGGGGTTTATACTTCTGCAGCCATTACTTCTTTTGCGTTTAACCAGCCCCATGCGGTTGTTGATGGAAATGTTTATCGCGTTTTAAGTAGATATTTAGGAATAAAAGAACCAATTGATTCAACCATTGGGAAAAGAGAATTTGAAAAAAATGCAGCATTACTTCTGGATAAAAAAAGTCCCGGCATCTATAATCAAGCGATTATGGAATTCGGAGCTAAGCAATGTAAACCTGTAAATCCTGAGTGCAGTTTGTGTCCCTTGAAAACCTCGTGTTGTGCTTTCAACCAAAATGAAGTTGAATTGTTACCCATTAAATCAAAAAAGGTAAAACAACGCAAAAGATATTTCAATTATTTAATGATCAATTCTAATGATAGCGTATACATCTCCAAAAGAATTAAAAACGACATATGGAAAAATCTTTTTGAATTTCCATTGATTGAAACTGATAGCAAAATTAGCAAGAAGGATTTGATGAACAACAACGAGTGGAAAGAACTTATCACCGTTAAAGACTATGAAATCAAATCACCACCCAAATTATTCAAGCACATATTAACCCATCAAAAAATAGAAGCCAAATTTTGGGAAATAAGGATTAATGGGATTTTATGTAACAAAAAAAGCAACTTATTACTCGTAAAAAACGAAGAATTAACCAATTACGCAGTTCCAAGGCTCATTGAGAGGTTTTTAGAGAATAAGTTTGTTTATTAACTCACATATAATACATTTGTAACCCTTATATTTAAACTTCAAACTAATTAAACTCAATTTTTAATAATTAATAATCTAATCATGAAAGGTATTAACAAAGTAACTTTAATCGGTAATTTAGGCAAAGATCCAGAAGTGCGTTATTTAGAAGATGGAACAGCAATAGCAAAGTTTTCATTAGCAACTACAGAATCATACAAAAACAAAGCAGGCGAAAAAGTTGAGTCAACAGAGTGGCATAATATTGTATTATGGAGAGGTTTAGCTGAAATAGCTGAAAAATACTTAACTAAAGGAAAAGCTATATACCTTGAAGGAAAGATCAAATCAAGATCATGGGAAGATAAAGAAGGTAACAAAAAATACATTACAGAAATTAACGGTGATAACCTGTTGATGTTAGACAAAGGTGGTAATCAATCTTCAGCGCCTTCAACATCCGCTTCAGAAACGAAACCAGCGGCTGAAGAAAGTCCTAAAACTGTATCTGAACCTGTCGCTTCAGAATCGACAGAGGACGATTTACCGTTCTAAAAATTTGTTGGACTAAGTAATACATTTTGGAAAGTTCACCATCGCCTGACCCCGGCCCGTATTTCCAGAAAACATATTTATTCTTATTGCCTGTTCAAGTACTGAATACACAGTTATTTGAGCAGGCAAGTCTTAC
>JAESTI010000440.1 GCA_016763665.1 Bacteroidia bacterium
CGAAACGCTTTTCTTAAAACATCAAGTTCATCTAACGCTTTGTCACGCTGTTTGAGCATATCGACAAAATTCGATTCTGCTATTTCGAGGCGTTCAAGCACTACATTAAAAAACTGACCATTATCAAAAGCTTCTTTAACCCATGCTAAATCAGGATCATCAAATATCTTTTGTGGAATAATTTCTGTTATGTAAGTCATTGAAAGCGCCCCTTTATTGCCATTTTTAAACCTATCATCCTATTACCTAACAGGATTTTATGTAAAAGCGAGTCTTCCTGATTACGCAGCCACTGATTAATTTTCTCTGTATGTACTTGCGATCGGTAGATCTCGATCTTCTTAAGTTTGTGACATTTGAGTTTTGTTTTGGTCATCAAAATAACCAAGGATCAGCAATGAACCAAATGTAAATACCACCCGGTAGTAGGGTTAAACAATAACTTGCCAAAGTATTGATTACCATGTAATCCTGTCTTTTATAGACATTATCAATCTTCCGTATTTTCACAGTTACCAACAAAAAAACCAATACAACAACTAACACATATCCGATGTATAAATCTATCCAATCAATCATTTGATATCAACCACTAAAAATTCAGTGCGCCAAAACCCATCATCACAAGGGCCAAATAAATACGGGGACTCTGCTGAATTAGATGGATCATGAATAATCTTGCCATTTTTACAAATAACAACATGGTTACTGATCTTAGATTGACCGACTAACATAAAAGTGACGTTGGGGAATGCGTTATTAGTATGCTCTAACAATTGTGTTAAATTTTCGAACGTCCAGGGAATGATGACATGGTGCATGCGATGATTCATTAAAAGCCATTCACTCGCACGATCAAAAGAGTTATTAGCTTCTTGCTCGCTGAATCCACGATCTTTAAAATCAAAAAAATGTGGTACATTCAGCGGGTTGGGGTAATCTAACAAACAAGCTAAACATGTTCTAAAACAATCCCCCCACTGGCTTTGTTCTGGATCATGAGTGATAGAACTTTTGTGATACTTCATTTTTTAATTAGTCCTAGATAAAAAATCGATCCGCATGTTTTCTTAAAAAATAAGCTATTTGTTTAAACGTCCATTTTCCGCTGTCGTTTATACTCGACAAACAACGGTAACGTTCACCATCAATAACCGGTCTAATATTCATCGGGATTGAAAAATCGCAGCCAATGCCTTGTTTTACACCTAACATATCCATCATTCTTTCTGATAAATATAAGTTTTGGTTTTGATAATAATGGTCTTTGTGTGTGAAAGCTACAAAGTCATCTGGCTCAATTTTATTGGCAACAAAAGCGCGACCTAGGCAACAAAAACCATCGCAGTTATGCAGAGAACCTCTTGACTGAGGGGCGTTGGTAGTTTCCAAGTCACGTATCCAGAGTTCAGCGCAAACGTTCATTTAATTATCATCCGTCCAATGCATCTCGAAAAGTCTTCCAAAGATGATCGCGCACTGTTTCTAAATGCTTCTCATCTACAGGTCTTTGAAGTTTATTCTTAATAAAATTTGCTTCAACTTCACTCAGTTCTACGGTGATAGTTAAAGTTTTCTCTACTGTATATGTTGCCATTTTAATCTACTCTCTTATTGTAGCTTGTAACGCTTGCCAAATATTAGTGCGCAGGGTTTCTATATTCTCTAATTCCTCAACGCCATTTTGTAAACGCTTCCTAATGAACATCGCTTCACTTAAACTAAGCTCTAAAACAATCGTGACTTCTTTTTCTGTTTTTGTGCAAGTTACCATTTTTAAATATCCTTTAAGGAGCTGTTAACACGGCGTAAACCAAGAGCCCCATAAATAAACCAACCGCTAACATGAGCACCATTACAAAAATCAACGCACTCCACAACAATATGTTTTTAATCATGATGATTTTTTTGTACCATGCAAGTCGTTATCATTTTTATAGGTGTCAATATGACGCGGCATTGTATGCAGGCGAACAGCTTTTATATCGAAATCTTGATTTAAAACACCCTTGAGTATTCGATGATAGCCATTACAAACGCCACCCGCGCAATCGAATATAATTGGATAACTCATATCAGCGTTTTGAATTGCGGCCATGTGATAGGCAAAAGAATCTAACGAATAGACATCCCAAGGTAAAATAGACAAATCTATTGATACTAACGGCACCATAAAAACGGGTAAGTTATCATCGATTGTCTTTTTTATTATTTCACTAACAGACCATCTAAAGCCCCTGGCTGAAAATGTTTCGTTGCATAATTGATATGTGTCAAGCTCAACAATAGATACAGCGTTACTACTTTTTTCTGTCACGAATGAGACCACTTCTCCAATGAATGCACTCTTTGATAACGAATCCACTTAGGGTTATATTGTCTAAGTTCCCAGTATACGCGGCCGTACATTTTATCCATAAACTTTTTTAAATATCGGTCTTCTGAAACGACGCCGTAAATGTTACATAACACCCATTTACCGACCACCAAAATCATATGCGTCGCACCCCTTAGTGATCCTATTTTCAGCGTACCCGCAACCATATACATGGACTTTTCCGGGTACCCTAACGCGAGACACAATTGATATTTACCTAACTGAATGTCATCGCAATCACCGCCTTTCCTGACTAGGCATTCTTCGACCGTGTACCACACGTCGGAGTCTTCAGGTCTAAACGGAATGCGATTATTAACCGCATTGTTGATGCCTGATAAAGTCCTTTTATCATTCATATACTACTCATTCATTTTGTATTATCTACTGGCTTGAAAAATCCAGTATCACTTACAATAGAATTGGTTTTAACGTTTTTTTTAAGTACAAAGGATGGCTAGGTGAACCATCGTTATTAATTTTCAAACAATAAGGTATTTTCTGAAAATCGAATATTTTTTGAATCATTCTATCTGCTGCCTCATCGCCATCATAAGCAAAATCGCTACCACCCCAACCACATATAATTAGGTTAGCATTTTGTATTGCCATATCAACATAATGTTGATGTTCTGAGCCATATCGTCGGGGTGTGAAATGAATCGGTAGCTCATCGGGGTCAGTTGCGCGAAAAGAGAACAAATTAACGACCTCTAACCGCTCAAAACCCCAATCCAAGGCATAACCTTTACACCTTCTTATAGTGCGGTCATCTTCCAGGGCGTCGGCCGTTGAGGGGTTTAGCATGATGAATAGTAGCGTGCCTTTGATCGCTTCCGTGTCGATTGTACGATGCAGATGGTAACGATAGATCTTATCGTTACTGATCACGGCGCCTGATAATTCTTCAGTCATATTTAACGCCGCTTATGATTATTATTTTTTGGCCCAATTGGCCAGGGAGCGCTAGATATTGGAGCGGGTTTTTTATTTTTCTCGATCACAACCGCTTTCTTTTTAATTATTGTTAACCGATCCTCGTCAAACGCGCATACATCTAAATCAGTTGCTGTTAGCATGTAAATATCACATCCAGAAATATTGTCCGCCCTGGAAGTTATAACGCCTGTAAAACCCGTAACGATATCACGGGCTTTATCGCCAAGGTCATATTTGAAATCAGCGTTCATATCTTTAAGTCTCTCTAAAAGTAGCGTGAAAAATGGCAGATGGAAACCACACAACGATAGGCGGATTTTCACCTAAGTTAAAAGATACCGAATACCCTTCGTCGCTATTGTTTTCGTTCTTGATAAGTGTCCACCCTCTTGACTCGTTGTACTCTCTTCGCGTCATCGCCATAGCGTAAATGGTAGACGCGCCAGTTCTTAATCGGTATCGTTTTTGCAACCCTGTAGCGATCATTGTTTGGTGCCTCCAAAAAGCGCCGAGTCTTTTAGAAGTCCGATTGGCGTGTCGCGTGTCTTTGTTAACTTAAATTTCAATTCGGCTATCTGCTGTAAATTCTTTCTATTTTCGGCCTTTAAATCATAAAACCTTTCGCACAAATAAGTCGCATGTTCATCACCTTCTTTTAAAGCAATGGTCAAGTTTCTAATTTTATTTTCCATTGATCTAAAAACCAAAGAAACGATACAGAGAATACTGCTAATAATAAAAAGTCTTTCGGCGGACAAGCTCAATATAAAATCACCCACTTTCTTTCCCCTTCAGTTGTTTTAATTTTTTACTCATAGCAATCATCACTCGCTTTTGTTTTTTGATAACTGCTTTTAATTTAATTTCTTCCCCGTAACAATTCTTCAAAGAATTAAGAGCGATAGCTAACCTTTCTTGTAATCTAACATGCCCTCTTAGTATCTTAGACATCACTATGTTACAGAGAAGAAAACCAACCGAAAGAATAAATATAACAATCAACAACCCTATGATGGCATCCATTTATATAAAGCTCCCTAAAAAGACAAGCACTAGAACTAAACAGCCGACCATAACCCCCAGAATAATCAGATCTTTGATTAGGTCTTTCATTTAATCTCCGTCTGACTTTTTGCGTTTGCGCTCACAATACTCTTGATAAGACGCGTTTCTTAATTTCTCTTTCCAGATTTCCCTGACAATCAAGATAAGGAGAATTACCAATGCGCCAATCACAATTAAATCAATATTATCCATCGTAACCAGCCGCTTTGCAATTTCTAACAATTTCTCTAATTGTTTCTAGGTCTTCTTGTTTCCAATCGCTTAATGGGATATCTAAAAATTTATTATTACCATCGCCGGTAGTGACAGTTGTTACCCAATTATTCAAAACTTTTTTGTCAATAACAGGACTTTGACTGATAACCTGTACCGGCTTAATCTTTGTCCGTGATTCAATGATTTCGTTTTCGACAACATATCCAACACTCGTTAGATAACGCGCATCAGGGGATAGATTAAACGGCACGTATTCAATTGCTGAAATCACCATCGCACCATTACGAAAGAATTTAACCCAGTCGCCTATTTGGCGATAGTTCCTACTATGGTCACCTTCGCGCCTTTCACCAATCGTATTTTTATGCTCACGCTCGAAATCTGATTTAGTTTCATCTAACGCTTTTTGAAGGCGGGCGATTCGTTCAATGTAGGCTTCTGTTTTCATTTTTTCATATTCGCTATGATTTTCTTTTTTTTGAATCGATAAAATTCCAGGTCAATGGATACCAATCAAGACCTAAAGACTGGATTTTCCTCTCCAGGGCCATACCATTTAGTGCGTCTTGATACTGCTTTATCAAAAGATGTAAGACAATCGTCTAAATACTCGGCCAATATAAAATCAGGCGTATCAGAACCATTTTCTTTTGAATATGAATTGATTAAATCTTCTAACTCTTTTCTAAATAATGATTCGCTCATAATTTTTTCCTTAACTTAACCTTTACTTAAAAAGTGTCTAACTCAAATTTTAAGTCTGCGATTTGTTCTTGTAACTCACCTATCTTTTTCTCTTGTTCAACCAACATTTGAGCGGCAAATTCAGCCATACCAATTTGCATTATCAGCGTATAACCTTCATGCCAATTGCTTTCAACCAAATGTTTTAGTGATTCTGGTACATGTGGATCGCTCATGTTTGCATCTTCTTTATGATGCCGGGGGAATGTTTTTGCCCCCTGGTTTCATATTTGAGTCATTTTCCAAAGACTTAAACCAATTACCTAATGCCGCAGCAGCTGTGATAATGTGATGCCGCGCTTTTTCAACATCTCCGGCCATAGCAGAAAATAAGGCTTTTCCTGA
>JAESTI010000229.1 GCA_016763665.1 Bacteroidia bacterium
CTTTTGGCTTGAACAATACAAATGAATCCGGAAGGGATTCCTCAATTAACTCTGACATCGGAAGAATCGTATCCTGTATTTTCTTTGCATAACGAATACTTGCAAGAATATCTTTTGATTTCTCTTCAAGGTCCTCTTTTTGATCGCGAATCTCTACAGTCGCCTCATCAATCATTGCCTGAAGTCTCTTGTTAGCCTGTTCGAGACGCCTTACATTATACCTAATTGCACCATATATAATGCTTATAAAAAATATTAAATAACCAATATATGCAAAGGTCGTTCTGTACCAAGGTGGTGATATTGTAAAAGAATAAGTTGCTTCATTACTGTACATTTCATATACATTCCTTGCTCTTACTCTAAAAGTATATGTGCCTTCAGGCAGGTTAGTATATTCTTTTTTTGTTTCTTTTGTTAAATCCGACCAGTCGTTATCGAATCCATCTAAAAAATATTGGAATTTGTTAGCCTTGTCATTATCAAATGTTGCAGCAGCATATTCGAAAGTTATAGAGTTATATTCATATGATAAATTGGGTGATAAAAACTCTGGTTGTTTAAGAGAAACATTCCCTTTTTGAGAAAAATAGGTTCCATGAAAAACAACTGAGTCTTTCCCTAACGTTACTGTTCTGATCAAGGCATTGAATTTAACATTATAGTTTTTTGCTACTTTTACATCATAACGGATCAATCCATCAGGGCCTGCGATCCATGTTATGTTATCATTATCAGGATAAATAACATTTGCTTTTGATTTAGGAATTCGCAAGAAAGGAATTCTGGAAATTAAAAATGAATCCAAAACTCCATTGGTATATTGAGGTACTGCCACCCTGATCTCCTTATCACAACGCATCCAAATATTGTTATTCATATCAGCAACTAAGCAGTACATTTCCAACTCGTTATCTAAGGCTTGCTCTTTGAAAAAAGTCGTGTCTCGATAAAATCTATTTTTATCATAATCAAATCCGTAAAGGCCCTTATCTGTAGCATAATAAGTTTTATTAATTACACTATATACTTCAACCCACCCGCTTGGTAAGTTGTGATCTACACCATACCTTTCAATTGTAGGGTTTTCTATACCTCCTTCTTTAAAATTAATTCGCAAAACTCCCTGGTACAAAGTTCCAAGCCACAAATTTCCTCTATCATCTTCAACAATACTCCAAACTTGTTCTGTGATATTTGCAATTTTTACATCGAACTTCCATTCCCCATTTTCATAACTTATTAATCCCAACCCATTTTGCATTCCGACAAAAGCTCTCGTCTTTTCAGGTTCTTTAAAAGAAGCAATATTTTTGTCTTTAACTTTATAGATATAAAATGAAGGGTCTCCAACAACCGTAGTGAATTCATTATTTTTAATCTGATAAACTCCAATACTTGGAACCGCAGCTAAAATAACATCTTCATGTCCTAACAAATGCCTGGTTTGACTTTGAAATCCTTCAATTCTCTTGAAATTGAGAAGATCATCGCTGATTGTCGATCCTTTTTTAATTTCATTGTTTTTAACTTCTTCATGAAGAAACAATCCATTTGATGTTCCTGCATATAAAATTCCTTTGTGTCTAATAATAGATAAAACCTTACCTTCCAATCCTCGCTGGTCAGAAACACTTGTTAATGGAGAGGGTACTTCTATTCTAGCAAGCCCATTGTTCAGCCCAAGCCATAATCCACCCTCATAATCTACATACGAAGTAATAATAGTTTCATCTTGTAGTCCTGTGCTTTTATTAAAAACAGCACTTAATTTCCCGCTAGCATCTATTATTGCCAAACCACCCGCCAATGTTCCAATGGCATAACGTCCGTCCTTTAATCGCGTACCATTATAAATTCTTTTCGCTTTAATAAAGTCATCAATATCAGTTGGAAACGGCTCGAATTCAATACCATCATATACAAAAAACCCAATATCTTTAGTACCAATTAATACCTCGCTTTCACCATAAGGCAACATGGTATATATTTTCATTCCTTCGAACATTTCCCCATTCATAACCGGTAAGAACTGGTCATCTTCTGTCATTTGTATCAACCCCTGCTGTCGTTCATAAATATAAAAACCATCCCCAACCGTGAAGGAGCTTCTAAATCGACCTTCACCTGCACTTATAACTTTTATCGATTCACCATCCCATTTGTAAATAGCTTTGTATTCTCTGAAGTAAATCGCTTTCTCAGTTGCATGAATAGCCCAAATATCCTTGAATGATCTATATTCTTCAGGAATCTTATCTATTAAGGAAACATAATTAGTACGGCCTGTAGAATCAGTTGTTAAGTACCCAAAATCTCCAATTGCGCCAACATAAACACGACTGTTAATATCAACCGTCAATGATCTTACCGTAGTCCCATTAGAAGTTGTAACCATTCGCCAATGGATCCCATCATAAATCAAAACTCCATCATTATTACCAAAATACATTACCCCGCGTTTATCCTGCGTAATGGACCAATTTTGGGTTCCGGAATTATATTCCTCATTTTTAGCGGCATACTCTTTAGGAGAATAATAATAAATGAATGGAATACCGGTTTGAGCAAAAGAAGAAACCACCGATGAACAAAATGTACCCAGTAAAACAATTAAAAATAAATGAACTGTACGTTTAAACTTATTAGTTAACACCTGTTGAGATTTGAAATAACTTACCTTAAGTTAAAGAATCACAAAATATGCCTTTTTAACCCAAATTTCAAAATATAATCTCTCCTTTTTTAAATCACGAATTTAAAGTACCTTAGGATGATTTTTTGCTGCATTTTGCAGATAATCAACTCAAAAAACAAGAACATATTGTTATGCATATCGGAATTGTATGTTACCCAACTTTTGGTGGTAGTGGTGTTGTTGCAACAGAATTAGGAAAGGCATTGGCCCAAAAGGGGCACAAAGTTCATTTTATAACATACCGTCAGCCCGCCCGTTTAGATTTTTTTTCTGAGAATCTATACTACCATGAAGTTGTTGTAAATGATTACCCACTTTTTGATTATGCCCCTTACGAATTGGCATTAACATGTAAAATGGTTGATGTCGTCAAATTTGAAGAATTAGACTTTCTACATGTACATTATGCGATTCCACATGCTTCGGCTGCTTACTTCGCTAAACAAATATTAAAGTCTCAGGGAATTCACATTAATATTATCACCACGCTTCACGGTACGGATATTACACTTGTTGGAAAGGATGCTACTTACGAACCTGCAGTTACTTTTTCCATAAATGAATCAGATGGAGTTACTGCGGTTTCCCAAAGTTTAAAGGAGGATACTTTTAACAATTTTGATATTAACAATGAAATTAAAGTAATTCCCAACTTTGTTGATATAAATCGCTTTCAGCAAAAACCTAAAGATTATTTTAAAAAAGCTACAGCTCCGAATAATGAAAAGCTGATCATACATACATCTAACTTTAGAAAAGTTAAACGTGTTCAGGATGTTGTACAGATATTTAAGAAAATAAATGAAAAAATAGCTTCTAAGCTCCTGCTAGTTGGAGATGGTCCGGAAAGAGCCTCAATAGAACGGCTATGTCGTGATTTAGGAGTATGTGATAATATTATGTTTCTGGGCAAGCAAGTAGCTATTGAAGAAATATTATCGGTATGTGATCTATTCTTATTACCCAGTGAAAGTGAAAGTTTTGGTTTGGCCGCATTGGAGGCCATGGCTGCCAAAGTTCCAGTAATATCATCTAATACTGGGGGTATTCCTGAAATCAACATCCATGGAACCACCGGATTTTTAAGTAATGTGGGTAATGTCAATGAAATGGCTGAAAATGCCATTAAGTTACTTTCTGATGACGTGATGTTAGCCCAATTCCAAGACAATGCCTATGAACAAGCTAAAAAATTCGATCTTGAGAAGATAATGCCACTTTATGAAGATTTCTATCGTGAAATTTGCGAAAAAAACAACTGTCACGAGGCTTCAACCATTTAATACAATAAACAACAATCTGTGCGCCCAAATTTCATTTTCTATCTACTGGTAATTTACATTTTCGCTGCTTTTGGCTGGTGGACCTATTTATTAATAGATCAATCAATAGAAATTTATACCTTAAAAAGTGAATTGGTAAAGGGATCCGCAAACTCAGTTGCCATAGAAGAGATTGAAAACACACTCAATAAAAGGATACGAATGATTGTGGCGGAAGGTGTAGTATTTGTATTACTACTGATATTAGGTATTGTTAAAATTCGCAGATCTATTCTTCATGAAATCGCATTAAATAAGCAGCAAAGCAATTTCCTGCTTTCCATTACCCATGAGCTAAAATCTCCATTAACCTCTATAAAGCTACATCTCCAGACAATTTTAAAAAGAGAACTTCCCGAAGAAGAATTTAAGAAACTTACTAATAATTCCTTGCAAGATATTGACAGGTTGAATGAGTTAGTGGAAAATATGTTGCTCGCCACAAGAATTGAAAACAATTCCTATAGTTTTCCAAAACAGGAATTTAATTTTTCAGAACTGATCAAGTCTATTGTTGAAAAAACCAATTCAAATAGAATTCAAATTAACGCATCTATTGAAGAAAATATAAATTACAATGGAGATGAATTTGCACTGACCTCAGTAATTATTAATCTTATTGATAATTCCATAAAATATTCAAAAGATAATTCATCTATTAATATCTCTCTTAAAAAAGAAAATGGTAGTATTCATTTTTCTGTTAAAGATAATGGAGTTGGAATACCTGATGATGAGCAACAAAACATCTTTAATAAGTTTTATAGAATTGGACCAGAAGAAAAGAGGCGCACAAAAGGGACCGGCCTGGGGTTGTATATTGTTAAACAAGTATTGGACAAACATGATGCAACAATATGTGTTAAGGACAACACTCCAACAGGCAGTATATTCGAAATAACTTTTTGAAATGGCAGCAAGATTATTATTAGTAGAAGATGAAGAGCATCTGCAGGAAGTAATAAAACTGAATCTGGAAATGGAGGGTTATTACGTTAAACTTGCAGATAACGGAAAAAGCGCATTAGATCTATACAAGCAAGAACGCTTTGATCTGTTAATATTAGATGTGATGCTTCCGGAAATAGATGGTTTTGAGGTTTGCGAACAAATTAGATTGTACGATTCTGAAATTCCAATATTGTTTCTAACTGCAAAAAACACCAGTGAAGATAGAATTAACGGGTTAAAAAAGGGTGCAGATGACTATTTAACCAAGCCTTTTAATCTTGAAGAACTGATTTTGCGCGTAAGGAATTTGATAAAAAGAGGACAACCAGACAGTAAAACTGCTAGTATTGCCCATGAATACCAGTTTGGAGACAACTTTATTTACTTTAATTCGTATGAAATACTCGGAGTTAATAATAAAAAGCAACAACTTTCAAAAAAGGAGGCAGGCTTATTAAAACTACTAATAGAAAAAGAAAATGAAGTGGTTTCCAGGGATGAAATATTACAGAAAGTATGGGGTTATGATGTTTATCCATCTACAAGAACAATTGACAATTATATCCTGAATTTCAGAAAATATTTTGAGGCCAACCCTAAATCTCCCAAGCATTTTCACTCTATACGCGGGGTAGGCTATAAGTTTACGAAATAATAAATTCAATTTAATTAGTTTGTTATACAACATCATTATATTTATATTTGATAAAAATGGTTGTTACAAAGTTCAATTTTAGAACAATTATGAAAATTCGCTCATTATTAATAGGTTTTATCGCTTTAGTACTTGTTAGCTGCGGTGAAAGCAATAAACGCAACCCATTAGAGGGATTACGTGAAGGTAAAGGTGGTATTAACTATGGTGGTGTATTTCACACAAACGAAGTAGAGTATTTAAGAAGTCTTTATCCACCTAATATTACCGAAGTGATCGGTTATAGAATAGCTAGCCAGTGCTATGAAGGTTTGGTTAGGTTTTCAACTAAAGATTTATCTATTACTCCTTGTATTGCAGAAAGCTGGGATATTGATTCCAATGGTACAACATACACTTTCTATATTCGCAAAGGTGTCTATTTTCAAGATGAGGAATGTTTTGAAAAGGGAAAGGGACGAGAAGTAACTGCAAAAGATGTTAAGTGGTGCTTTGATAAAATTTGCGAATCCAATCCATTAAACCAAGGATATTGGGTATTTAAAGACCGCGTTGTTGGAGCCAATGAGTACTACCAATCTACTATTGATAAGGATCCTCTGGAAGAAGGAGTTCAAGGTATAAAAGTTATTGATGATTATACTTTAGAGATCCACTTAGAAAAACCTTTTGCCAGTTTCCTTGGAATATTAGGAACCAACTTTGGATATATTTACCCTATAGAAGCTCTTGACAAATATGGTATTGAATTAAATACTAGTAAATGTGTGGGTACCGGGCCATTTATTTTAAAGGAGTTAAGTGAGGATGAAAATGTAATTTTAGTTAGAAACGAAAATTATTGGGGTAAAGACGAATTCGGCAACCAATTACCTTATCTGGATGCAATTAAGTTTTCTTTTATTAAGGAACTCCAGTCAGAGTTTTTTGAATTTGTAAAGGGCAACTTAGAATTCACATATCTTCCTATTTTAATCAGAGATCAGGTGGTAGATGAAAACATGAATCTTATTGGAAGCTATGACAGATTTGCTATACATAAGTCCTCCTCCATGATAATTCAATATTATGGATTTCAGCATCAACATGAACTATTCAAAAACAAATTGATACGTCAAGCTTTTAATTACGCTGTTGACAGAGCTAAAATTGTTAAGCATACTTTAAAAGGAGACGGAATCCCTGCTTTCCATGGTATTGTGCCACCAGCTTTTAATGATTATAATAATGAAGGAGTTAAGGGATATAATTACAATCCAGATAAAGCTAAACAGCTTTTTTCTGAAGCAGGTTATCCCAATGGAGAAGGTTTTCCTAAAATAATTTTACAATTGAATAGTGGTGGTTCAAAGAATTTTTATGTTGCAGAAGCCATTAAGAAAATGCTTGAGGATAATTTGAATATAAAGATTGGATATAGATTGCTTCCTATGGCCCAGCATTATGAAAACGTAGAAAATGGAAAATGTAATTTCTGGAGAGCTGGTTGGTTAGCCGACTACCCCGATCCTGAAAATTTCTTAACGTTACTTTACGGAGCTCATGTACCTAATGATCCTACTATGAATTCATATATTAATTCTGTTCGATATCAAAGTGCAAAGTTTGATTCCATTTTTGAACAAGCACTTCAAACGATTGATAAAGACAAGCGTTTTGAACTTTATACAA
>JAESTI010000015.1 GCA_016763665.1 Bacteroidia bacterium
ATTCCTAATATGTTTTGTAGCTTCATATCCATCCATTTCGGGCATTTGAATATCCATTAGAATAATGTCATAATCACAAGCCTTTAATTTTTCAATTGCGATCTTGCCATTATCGGCTGTATCGGTTGTACATTTCCAACCAGAAAGAACCTTTTTTGCCATTAATTGATTAATTGGATTATCTTCAACCAACAGGATCTTTATAGATTCCAAATTCAGTGAGGGATCTCTCGGTTCCTTCAGTTTCTCTTTAATAAAAACATCAGGGGCACCAATTTTATATGGGAGTGTAAATGAAAAGGTTGTAAATTTATTAACCTTGCTCTTAACCCAGATTTCTCCGCCTTGTAACTTAATGAGTTGATTTGTAATTGTCAGCCCCAAACCCGATCCACCATATTTTCGTGTAGTACTTTGTTCGGCCTGTGAAAAGCTATCAAATATCTTGCTTATTTTATTTTTTGAAATTCCTATTCCATTATCTGTTATGGAAAATTCCAATGTTTGAGTATCATCTCTCTTTTCGCGCGCTATTACTTTAACATCAACCTTTCCATTTTCAGTAAACTTTAATGCGTTGCCAATCAAATTTAGAAAAATCTGATTTAACCTGACTGGGTCACCTAACAATATTTCAGGTACGGCTTCATCTATTTTATAAACTAATTCATTAGACCTTTCTTTGGCTTTAAAATCAAGGATATAAATTACATTCTTTAAAATTTCATTAATGCTAAAATTCGCTTGTTCGAATGTCATCTTGCCTGCCTCAATCTTGGAAATATCAAGAATGTCATTAATAACCACAAGCAGATTATCTGCAGATGCTTTGAGGGCATCTAAATTCTCCTTTTGTTCTTTGCCAAGGTTTGATTTTGAAAGCAGATAACTCATACCTAAAATCCCATTCATCGGTGTACGGATCTCATGGCTCATATTAGCAAGAAACTCTGATTTAAATTTGGACTCTTTTCTTGCTAAAGCTAACTCTATATCTGAGTTTTTAATTCGTTCTAGCTCCAATTCTTGACGAATTGTAATATCCTGGGCTACACAAACAATACCTTGTATTGTATCATTTTTATTTTTCATTACTGAGTAAGAAAGGGATACTGGTATCTTTTTTCCTTTTTTTGTTAAGTACGTATTCTCAAGATCAGCAATTGTTCCCATTTTTATCAATTTTTCCATACCGATTTCTTTAAACCAGATATCTTCTTTTAATAGTATTGTGCTAATGGGTTTTCCTATCAATTCTTCTTCCTTATAACCTAATGTTTTAAGTAATGATTGGTTTACTATTTTAATTGAACCATCTGAATTTATTACTATGAGCATTTCAATCATCGAAGTAATAATGTTTTCCATGAAATTTTTAGCAGAGAGGATTTCATCCTTTAAAATGATTTCATCCTTCAAAAGGATTTTATTTTCGTTAAATGCACTATTTAGCGCTTTTTTGGCAAATATCTGATCTAATTTGATAGCAACCAGTTCACTAATTAACTGGCAAAATTTATAATCAATCTGGTTGTATTGGTATACATTCTTATTACCAAGAACAATAAGTATGATACCACCGTCTATGCGATACGAAGGGTAGGATAAAATTGTTTTTATATTAGGTCTGATATTACCAACACGGTTAAATGATTGGTTAATGTTAATATCATCCAAATTCAATAACCAGGGCCTTTTATTTTTTAAAAACTCCCTGGCAAATGTAAAAACAGAAGATTCAGGGTTATCATCAATTTCTTTTGCTTTCAACAGCATGTTTTGAAGACAAAGTTTATTATTGGTAGAATGATAAGTAATGTGATAACAAAAGGCTTCAATAAAGTATTTAATATGAATTTGAAGACATTTGTTTAGGTCTTCAAATTTATCTGTCTCTGCTAATGCGGAGGAAAAGTTTGAAAATGCTTCATATCGAAAACGCAAGGAGATATTAAATTTGTTTTCTTTTTTGTAATTCATTATAAAAAAGGTTATCCTATTTACAGAATAGAGGGAGTTGTTACATTCCAAGCATTTCTTTATCAAAATCGATGCCTGATATATCGGCAATGGTATTCAACATATTAATAAGATCTGCCTGTGCCATAAGCTCCTGAATTTCTAAATCCGTAAAACCTTCATTTCTTAAATCCTCAAAATCTTCATCAGTAGTGCTCAGAGGGTCTAATGCGCATTTAGAAACAATTCTGAGCGCAGTTTTGTAACTCGCAGGAATAAAATCTCCTTCCAGGTCCTCAGTAATTTTAAAGTTGTTATCTTGACACAACTCTAAGCCCAGCTTATCTGCCGTTGCCTGATGCAAAAAAGTACAATACTTACATCCCCTTTCTTTTGATACTTTGTATAAAATCAGTTGTTTTAATAGCATGGGAATATTGGTCTGTAAAAGGGTAGTTTTGACTTTTTCCCAATTTCCTTTTAAAAGTTCGATGTTGCTACCCTGGCATTTGAACCAGTTAATAACAAAAGGTGTACCCATGAGCTGCATGGTTTCGTCATAGATCTCTTTGAGCTCAGGTCCTGCCTGTTCGTATTCGATGATTTTAAATCTATCCATGATAAATTGTTTTTAAGGTTTACATTTAATTTTATTAGTAAATATAAATGATTTAAGTTTAGAATATATTATGTGTGTTAGAAACATATCCATTAAGATTAATAGATTCAAAGCCTTCTATATTATTTTACTTGTATTTTTTCATTAAGTTAAAATTATTCTATGAAGGGTTGAATAATTACGATGAAAGGAGAAAAAGTAACGATAAATATTTACTTTAGTTATTGTTTCAAGTTTCGCTTTGAGCGAATCTATTATTGATTGGTTCTCGAAAAAGAAGAAAAGATTACTAAAAAGAAAAGCTAAAACCAACTAACATCAAATGCTAAATCAAGTAGGGTTTGGTTCGAGCAGCCCCATCGGGTTTGGCTGCAAACACCTATTAATGTACAAGTTATAGAATCGTGAAATTGGAGGGACTCGAACCCTTAACTCTCGTCCAAACAGACAATCAGAGTTTTTCTCGCATCTACTAAGTTAACTACTCTTGCAACAAAGAAAGTCAACAACTATATACAAAGGTTCTTAATCGAGAATCCACCAACTTTTTTGCAACTTTTTGACGGCAATATCAAAAGTTCAAGGCTCAATTGGCCTCCATTTGATTTTCAATTTAATAGTAGAATTAATATGATATTTGATTAAAATTTAAAATCCTACAAGTATTCTTACAAGGAAAATAGGAAACAACATTTCCTTAACTGTTAAAAACCTTCAACGCTCATATCAATAGGGCTTCTTATTGTCCACAAAATGTGGAAAACTTTCGTGAACAAGATGTTTGTAAAGAGCGTATTAAATATTTGGTAGGCTAGTTCACTTAATATACTTTTGGTTTAACAAGTGAGGGACGAAAGACATATCGACTAGTTCGAAAGAAGGCTCCTCGTAAAACTTGGAAATTGTTCTTATAAATTTTGAAATTAATTGCCCAATGAACCCTTCGGGGACTGCGTAATTAACGTAAATTTTTCATGACTTAGTCATAAGGAATGAAATCGGTTAAGCCACTCATGCAAGTGAAATTTTCTTTCGGGAAAAGGCTTAATTTAGTTTTACACGGATTTGATCTTTCAATGGGTCTTTCTATCACGCAAGTGAAGTTTTAGCAAACCTTTCGGGGGATGTTAAAATTGAAAGGTACCGGAAAGTCAACATCCACCCAGGGCGCAGAAATCTTTGGAACACTTTTCTCTGTAAGTCAACATTCATGTCGATGCAAATTGACATTTATGCCGACAAGCAGAACTTTTCAGGAGTTCTTCGGAGCGAATAAGAAGTTGAAAGGTAGAAAAAGATGGAAGCAACCTAACTTAAGGAAGCGGAAACCATTGGAAACACTTTTCACCACGCAAGTGAAGCATTCAGATGTTTTTCGGAACAAATGGATGGTTGAAAGGAGCGAAAAATGGCAGAAGTTACCTTAAACCGGGAAGCAAAAGACATTGGAAGTGTTTTTCATCATGCAAGTGAGGCTTTTCAGATGATCTTCGGAGAGTTTGATAAGTGAAAGGCACGGAAAATGAAACTAGGCAACCCAAATGGGCACTGAATTCAGGAAGAAATGATTTGCAAGGATCAAATCTGAGAGAATTCAACTTTTAAGAGTGATATTTTGACCAAGAGAGTTTGCAAAAGCGATCAAGGAAAGAGTAGAGTTCTTAAAAGTAAGGAATCTGAAAGGAAACAGTTCGCAAGGATTATATCTTTAGGATTCTGTCCGCTGGAGCCGCCAGTTTAGTAAACTCGCAAGAGGCTGATAAACTGGGATTGTCTTTAAAAATTACTTGTACATTCCGAGCAATCGGAAGATTAAACGGGAGTCATTTTCGCAAGAAATTGGTTCCTGTTTTTTTTTGTTACATCCCCCTTAGTCCCCCTTGTAGAAAGGGGGATTACTGCATGGAGGGGAATACTGAACAGCTATCTGCTAAAAACTTTTCTTATTTTTGCCCAATGCCTTCCAACTTAGAAATTTTCCATTCCAACTTAGCACTTCCTGCGGATGGTTCGCCATCGATTGAGATCAAGCGAGCAGAAGGAATGTATCTGTATGATCAGGATGATAAAAAATATCTTGATCTTAATTCTGGAATATGTGTAAATAACCTGGGCCATCAACATCCTAAAGTTCAGGAGGCGATTAAGGATCAATTGGATAAGTTTTCCCATGTCATGGTGTATGGCCAGATGGTACTGGAGCCTCAGTTGAAGTTGGCAAAGGTCTTGGCAGATTTGCTTCCTGATAGTTTGAGTTGTAACTATTTTGTCAACTCAGGTAGTGAGGCGGTTGAAGGATCTCTGAAATTGGCCAAAAGATATACAGGGAGATCCAAAATAATTTCTTGTAGCAAAGCATATCATGGAAGTACGCATGGTGCTTTAAGCATAATGGGAGGGGAGTATTTCAAACAAGCTTATCGTCCTTTATTACCAGATACTCACTTAATAGAATTTAATAACCAGAATGATCTTGAATTGATTGATACTAAAACAGCATGTGTTGTTATTGAACCAATTCAAGGTGAAGCAGGGATTATAATTCCTGAGAATGGTTATTTACAAGCAGTAAAAGACAAATGCACTGAAGTTGGTGCATTGATGGTATTAGATGAAGTTCAAACCGGTGTTGGACGAACGGGAACCATGTTTGCATTTGAACAGTATGATTTTGTTCCGGATATTTTAATGTTGGCAAAAGCATTAGGGGGCGGAATGCCAATAGGAGCTTTTATTTCTTCTAA
>JAESTI010000230.1 GCA_016763665.1 Bacteroidia bacterium
GTTAACTATAAGGATGCGGATAAGGCTTTAAATGAAGAGTTGATAAAAATAAAAGAGGAATTAGTTGATGATCAAGAACTTCAAAAAGTTAAAAATCAAATTGAATCTACCATTATATTTGAAGAAGTTGGGTTATTGAATAGGGCTATGGCACTAGCTTTCGCTGAACTTCAAGGAGATGCATCGACCTGTAACAAGGATCTTGATAATTATCTAAAAGTAGCGAAAAACCAAATTAAAGACCAGGCGAACTTGATTTTGGATGAAAAGAATTGTTCTACTTTATATTATCTGACCAAATAATGACTGCCCAACTAGATAGAACATTAGCACCTGAAATACAAAGTATCAAGAAGATAAAACTTCTTGAGGCCAGGCATCATCAATTAGATAATGATATTCCATTATATTCAATCAAAGCTGGGGCGCAAGATATTGTAAAAGTTGAGTTTTTATTTAATGCGGGATCCTTATTTCAAAATAAGACTTTACTGGCTTTTGCCACTAATGCACTACTTGATAAGGGCACGGGAAAACATACTTCCAATGAAATTGCCGATATTATTGAATTTAACGGAGCATACATTGAATTGAAAGCTGAATTTGATTTGGCCAGTGTTGTTATTTACTCAGTTAATCGGCAATTGAAATATGTGCTTCCGTTGATATATGAAATTTTTACAGAAAGCAATTTTCCTCAGAAGGAAATAGCACTATTTAGAAAACGGCAGCTTCAAAAATTCAATATCAATCAGCAAAAAGTAGATCATGTAGCTCGCAAAAAATTCTATGAAGCTATCTTCGGAAAAGAATCTTCCTATGGAGTAAATCCGACTAAAAAGGACTATGTATCAATCGGACAAAATGAACTGCTGCAATTTAAAAACAGGTTTTATTCATCCGTTAATTGCAAGATTATTGTTTCCGGGAAAGTAACAAATTCCGTTATCAAAATGATCAATGAAATATTTGGTAATGGAAAGTGGAACGACCAGAAGATTGTCAACGCAAAAAAAATTACTCTAAATAATCCTAACAAGAAAAAGCTTTATCTGGCAAGAAAAGGTTCAAAGCAATCTGCAATTAGGATTGGCAAGACCTTATTCAATAAAACACACAAAGATTTTCACGAATTATTGATTCTTAATACAGTGTTAGGTGGATACTTTGGTTCCAGGTTAATGTCAAATATTCGGGAAGATAAAGGATACACCTATGGCATTGGTTCTGGAATAGTTTCAATGCTTCAAGGTGGATGCTTTTTTATTGCGACCGAAGTGGGCGCAAATGTAACTATTGCGACTTTAACTGAGATATACAAGGAAATCAACTTGTTAAGAAAAGAACCAATTGGGGAAGATGAACTCAATTTGGTAAAAACTTATTTACAAGGTACATTCTTATCAGGTATTGATAACCCTTTTGCTTTGGCAGATAAATTTAAAGGTTTGCTGAAATATGGCTTGTCTTATGATTACTACTATTCTTATTTAGATAAAGTCAAGAACATCACATCTGAAAGGATATTGGAGCTTGCAGATAAATACCTTGATCCTGCATCATTAACAGAAATTGTAGTAGGTAAAAAATAAAATAATTTCCCCTTTCCTTTAGGAGAATTCCCCTTCCTATAAGGGGAACTAAGGGGGATGTAAAAAAAATAATTCAAACTAAATCTTTTCAATCTACGTTTATACTTGATAACCTTATCGCACAGGAGGCATGATACGTAAAGCGATATTACTCACTTTAACTTTTTTATTGATCATTTACAAGGCATTTTGCGGTTCTACAGACCTGCGATGTGTCAGTACAAATGATAATGGAACAGTTACGCTCACGTGGATGACAGGTTCGGATCAACTTTATATCTATAGAAACAGCACCGGAACATTTCAATTGATCGACAGTATCTTAAATACAGCGACAACTACTTACTCCGATAATAATATAAATGTCTTTAATACTCCGAATACCCATTATTATTTACAAAACCTGAGCAATGCTTCGCAGCTATCGGATACATTGCAAGTCATGGAACTCAATGTTTCTAATGCAATTTCCGGCTTTGCAGATCTTATTTGGAATACCAATCACCTACCAACGTTAGCATCCTCTTTTAGCTATTATACAGTTCAAAGGGCTTATCCGAAAGGAGTTTGGAAAGCTATTGCTGCTGTTAATATTTCGGGCTATCAGGATACATATGTTGATACCATTGATATCTGTACTAATGACTCTATTTTTTACAGAATTGAATTGCAGGACAACAGTGGCTGTACCGCATATTCAACTGTTAAGGGAAATGTGTTTGATGACAAATCTAATCCCAATAAACCGGAAATTGACTCAGTAAGTGTGGACGCGAATGGTAATGTAATTATTGGCTGGACTCCCAATACCAATGATGATACCTATGGATATATCATTTACCAAAGTAAAGGATTCTTTTCTGAGCCAAAAGATACCATTCTTAATAAAGACACATCATTTTATTTGTATACAGGCTTAAATGCTTCCAATTCTTCCGAGATATTTCAGATTGCAGCATTGGATACTTGCGGAAACACCAGCATTATTAGTGATCCCAAACACAATACCATAAATTTACGTTACCGATTAGACCGTTGTGATAGGCAAGTGCTTATGTACTGGAACAAATATACCGGTTGGCCATTGTCAGGATATGACCTATACTATAGTTTGAACGGATCAGTTTTATCAAAATTGACCAGTTCTACTGATACAAATTCTGATACCTTGAATTATACATTGACTGACCTAAATGATGGTGATTCACTTTTCTTTTTTGCAAGAGCATTTTCTGATGATAAATCAATGAGTTCATCTTCTAATCGGGTGAGTTTTGTTGCGGATATTATCAACACGCCGGATTCAACATATTTAAAAAGAGTTACCGTGGTAAATGAAGGTAGTGTCAGGCTGACCTGGATAGTTGATCAGACAGCAGATATAAAATACTATCACATTTTGCGTGGAACCTCACCAACAAGGTTTGACACTATCGCACGACTCAAATCCAAGAAACAGGCTACTATGTCATTTACAGATCAATTGGCTTCTACAAATAACAAAAGCTATTATTATAAGTTAGCGGTAGAAGACAGTTGCAGCGGGACTTTGTTCTTGTCAAACGTTGGAAGATCGGTTTTTCTGGATATCGAAGCTAATTTGGATGAAAGTGCAGATTTAGATGTATTTCAGCAAAACAATTTGTACAATTCCGTGAACAAATTGAAATGGAATCAATACGAGGGCTGGTCCGGTGATGTCGATTTTTATAATTTATACAGATCAGTTGATGGTGGAGCTTATGAATTACTGGAAACCTTGCCTTATGGAACAACCGATTATGAGGATGACATTGGAGAGTTTTACGATTCCGATGGTTATTTCTGTTATTATTTGGAAGTTGTAGAAAATGGCTTGGCAAATTTATATAATATACAAGATACAAGTCTTTCCAATGTTATGTGTATATATCAGATACCCAGGCTATTCATGCCAAATGCTTTTAATCCCGGTGGTCAGGCCAATGGCATATTTAAACCTGTAACAGTTTTTGAAGATGCTTCTAATTATCTTTTCCAGATATATGACAGATGGGGGAATTTGCTTTTTGAATCTAAAGACCCTGCAGAAGGCTGGGATGGAACTTACAAAGGTAGGTTGTTGGGAACCTCAGCTTATGTTTATTATCTTAACTTCACCGGAACCAACGGCCATATCGTTGGTAAAAAAGGTCAGGTTTATTTGATAAGGTAGCAAATTATCCCCAACGCAACTTATTAATAAAACACGTTTCTCGATCAAAGCGTTACATTCTTGACTCAACAGATGCGGCAGAATCCACCAACAAGATTGTCTTCCATTACAAAGTTTGTTTGGGTAAATCCAATTGCACTATATCCTGGACATAATGCAACTAACAATAATGTAATTTTCATTTTACAAAGTTCTTAAAAGCAGGCACCCCATACAATACAAGTATGCTTGTATTTTGCTAGATCGAAGATGCCTGAAAACAGGTAGTTTCATCGGTGTTGATGCCAGAAAAGATGGTCAGAAAGGAAATTGAGAAACTTCTCCGAAAAAGCTATGTTCAGAAAAATTGTTTCTGGCATAACAGATGCTGCAGCACCTGAGCATATCTTTGAAATTACTGAACAGTGGTTGTTAAATATGGGCAATTAGAAAGGTTTTGCCAAGATACGAAATTACAACTCCTCCACATCTTTCTTATATTTGATCAGTAAGAGTATTTTTCATGCGGTTGCCCTGATGGTAGAAGAGTTATCTTATGAAAAACCAATAATTTTTCGTACTTTTGCCCCGCAAATAATTGATACTAAATTATTTGCACCATGACATACAACTCCGATAAATTTATTGGCGAAGGGCTAACATTTGATGATGTCTTGTTGGTTCCAGCATACTCAGAATGCCTGCCTAACGAAGTTGACATTACTTCGCAATTAACCCGAAACATTTCCCTTAACGTTCCAATTATATCTGCAGCAATGGATACTGTTACAGAAAGTTCCATGGCAATTGCTATTGGCCAAGAGGGTGGTATAGGTATTATTCATAAGAACATGTCTGCGGAAGAACAAGCAGAGAAAGTGAAAAAAGTAAAGCGTTCCGAAAGCGTGATGATCAAGGATCCTATAACTCTTCAGGAAGATGCCCTATTAGAAAAGGCAGTTGAAATAATGAGAGAAAAGGAAATTGGTGGTATTCCTATAGTTACAGAAGGAAATAAATTAGTTGGAATTATCACCAATCGTGATCTGCGGTTTCTGAAAGAATTAGATAAGCCTGTAAGAGATGTGATGACCAAGGATGGGTTGGTAACTGCTAAAAAGGGTACAACCTTACAAGAAGCCGAAGGACTTTTACTTAAACATAAGGTTGAAAAATTACCAATACTTAATGGAGATCAACAACTAGTCGGCCTTATTACTTATAAGGACTTGCTGAAAGTCCGCCATCATCCTTCAGCATGTAAGGATGAATTGGGAAGCTTAAGAGTAGGTGCAGCTGTTGGAACTGTGGATACATTAACAAGGGTTGAGGCATTGCGAAACGCAGGTGTTGATGTAGTTGTTGTAGATACTGCTCATGGACATTCAAGCAGGGTAATTGAATCAATTAAAGAAATTAAAAAAGCATATCCTGATCTGGAGGTCATTGCGGGAAACATAGCGACAGGAGAGGCGGCCAAATTATTGGTTGATGCTGGAGTTGATGCTGTGAAAGTAGGTATAGGTCCCGGTTCTATTTGTACAACGAGGGTAATTGCAGGTGTTGGAGTTCCCCAACTTAGTGCGATTCAAGATGTTGCGAATACAATCAAAGGTTCGGGAGTTCCTGTTATTGCTGATGGGGGCATTAGGTTCTCTGGAGATATTGTGAAGGCAATTGCAGGAGGTGCAAGCAGTGTAATGCTGGGCTCCTTGTTTGCAGGTGTTGAAGAATCACCTGGCGAAACGATCATTTACGAAGGAAGAAAATTCAAACTTTACCGTGGAATGGGCTCAATTGATGCTATGAAAGATGGGTCAAAAGATAGATATTTCCAGGATGGAGTTGATGATGTCGAGAAGTTAGTACCTGAAGGAATTGTAGGCAGGGTTCCATTCAAAGGATCCTTATCAGAGGTAATATATCAAATGATTGGAGGTTTGCGAGCAGGTATGGGTTATTGTGGGACAGCCAACATTAAAGAATTACAAGCCAAAGCCCAATTCCTTAAAATAACAGCTGCAGGTGTGAGAGAAAGTCACCCACATGACATAACAATTACAAGAGAAGCACCTAATTACAGTAGATAGAATTCAGAATGCCTTTAGCTAATAGCGTATAGAACGAATACACAACTTTACGAATTACCGGGTACACGAATTCATGAATAATGATGAGGAAACTGTTGTCAATTGTGACTTACATTGTTAAATTTGCACTCGTTTTATTTGAAATTAATAGATTAAACACATGAACAAGAATTTATTACTTGCTTATTTATCACTGA
>JAESTI010000231.1 GCA_016763665.1 Bacteroidia bacterium
GCAAAGACAAAGATTGTCAATTGCAAGAGCAATTTTGAAAAATCCCGCAATTTTGATCTTAGATGAGGCAACCTCTTCATTGGACACAGAATCTGAGATGTTGGTTCAGGAAGCAATAAACAAATTGATGGAAAACAGGACTTCTTTGGTGATAGCTCACAGGCTTTCTACGATTCAACATGCTGACAGGATTGTTGTAATAGATAATGGAGAAATTGTTGAGGAAGGCAAACATGATGAATTGCTCAATAAGAATGGACTATATAGAAAACTCCACGATATGCAAACATTTGCTTGATACGGGATGCTAGATATTGGATTTTTGATTTTGGATTCTTGATTCTGTATCTTTGAGAACTGGATACGTGATTTCAAATATCATTTCAAACATCCAACATCCAGTATCCAAAATCAAGAATCCAGTAACCATGAAAAAAACTCTTACAATTTTAAGTTTCATTTGTCTGTCATTTCATATCAATGCACAGATAACAATTACAAAAGATGAATTTCCTTCTGCGGGAAATGCTTTCGCTATCGGTATTGACAGTACTTTTGCTTTGGATACCTTATACCAATCTTATATAGATACCGCTTCAGCGGATTCTATGTTTTGGGATTTCCGTGGCTTGTTTTCTGCTTATGTAGACAGCTTTGCTTATTTAGATCCAAATACAACTCCTTTTGGATCTGACTTCCCAACTGCTGATATGGTGACATGGGTTGAGTATTTGAATATGTATGCATATTCAAGAATGGATACTTCAACAGGTGTGTGGGGCGTAGGAGCTAACATGGATCTAACCTCTTATGGATTACAAAAGGTCAATTTTTTCTCTTCCGATGATGAGTTAATGATGAAGGCTAATGCTACATATGGAACACAAGTTTCGGATAGTGGATATTTTGAATCAACGGGAGATACATTTTTCGTAAATGAGATATTTAAAACAATGGATTTTGATGGTTGGGGAACTTTGATCTCTCCATTAGATACTTTCCAGGTGTTGAGAATGAAGGAGTACAAAATATCAATACTCACTTTGTACTTCCGGATTTTTGGTGTTCCTATTAAACTATATGAGATATTTCGAGATACAACAAATGAGTATCAATATTTAGCTAAAGGAATAGGTCACCCTGTTGTAATAGTTAGTGCAGACGTAGATAATCAGATCAGATACATTGAATTTTTATCAGAGGTTGATCCTGCACCATCGGCTGATTTTTATGTATTGAATACAAATGTCGCTGTTGGTGAGCAAATCACCTTTTATAATGCTTCTGCATCAGCTACAAGCTGGTTATGGGATTTAGGTGATGGCACCACTTCATCTTTACATCAACCTGGACATGCTTATGACAGTGTTGGTGTTTATGATGTTAGTCTGGCTGTATCTAATATCAATGGAAATGACACCGCTATCAAACAAGGTTATATTACCGTGATGAATACTGTCATTGCAAATTTTGGTGATAGTGTAAACGGAATGCAGGTTTTATTTACTGATTCATCGTTAAACAATCCTTTCTCCTGGTACTGGGAATTTGGTGACGGGAAAACCGCATTCGAACAAAATCCAACTTATACTTTTGCCAAACCTGATACTTATACTGTTAAATTGACGGTAAATAATGCAGTTTCTTCGGATGTAATATCCAAAACTGTAATTGTAGATTGGGGAGATGCTGTAGAAGAAATTAGCCAATTTGAGTATTTGAGAATTTATCCAAATCCATCCTCAGGCTCATTCACTATATCTTTTGACGAATTACCTAAAATTAAATCAGTTACCCTAACTGACATAACTGGTAAAGTGGTATTTAAAAGGAACCAAAATTTATTTACTGAAGAGCTAACACTGAAATTACAAGACCCCGGAATTTACTTTATCAGGATTGAAACAAACCAAAAAACGTTCAATAGGAAGATCGTGATAGCCAAACAGTAACGACTCATAACGCAATACTCATAACTCATTACTCATATAAGGATACCGTTTAAGGTGCTTTTCCTTTACTGATTCAAACACTGCATTTCTGAATTCTTCCATGTTTGTCTTTTTTAATGCTGATATCATATAACTATTTGGATAAGTGTTTTTCATCCAGCTATTTTCAAGATCATTCAAATCAGTCGAATCTTCATTTTTATATTGGTCAATTTTGTTGAGTACCAATAGTATTGGTTTATCCTTCGCTCCGAGCTCCAGCAAGGTTTCGTTAACCACTGTGATGTGCTCTTCAAATAACGGATTAGAAATATCAACAATATGAATTAGTATGTCAGATTCCCGAACTTCATCCAAAGTGGATTTGAAAGATTCTATAAGGTTATGGGGTAATTTTCTAATAAAACCTACTGTATCTGATAAAAGAAAGGGCAAATTATTGATCACCACTTTCCTGGTTGTTGTATCCAGGGTAGCAAACAGTTGGTCATGAACTAAGACTTGAGATTTGCTTAGTAAGTTCATGATCGTAGACTTACCAGCGTTGGTATAACCAACCAAAGCTACTCTGATCAATTCTCCACGCTTTTTTCTTCTTACGGTGTTTTGTTTGTCAATTTGTTGAAGTTGTTTTTTGAGTAAAGAAATCCTGTTTCGAATAAGCCGTCTGTCAGTTTCTATTTCCTTTTCACCAGGACCTTTCATACCGATTCCACCCTTTTGCTTGGAAAGGTGAGTCCACATTCTTGTCAATCGAGGAAGTAAATATTCGTATTGTGCCAGCTCAACTTGCGTTTTTGATTGAGCAGTGCGAGCGTGCGTAGCAAAAATATCTAGTATGAGGTTACTGCGATCAAGTATTTTACAATCCAATACCCTCTCAATATTTCGCATCTGGGAGCCACTCAATTCATCATCAAAAATAGCAATGTCTATTTCTTTTTGTTTTATGAAAGTTGCTATTTCCTGAAGCTTTCCTTTGCCTACAAAAGTCTTAGAATCTGGATGTGAAAGTTTTTGTACAAAAGTTTTAAGCGTTTTAGCACCGGAAGTTTTGGCCAGAAACTTCAATTCATCCAAATGTTCATTAACCTGAATATTGGAATTATTAGGAGTGATAACTCCAACCAGAACAGCGGTTTCTTTTTTGAGTTCGTTTTGTTTGTGTTCGATCATGAATTATTGTTCCCGTCCTAAATTCTGTACATACTCCGCTACTTTTTGTATTTGTTCAGGTGTGAGGGTGGTTTTATAGGCAATCATGGCATTTTTGCCGTTGGAAATTATTTCCTTCATTTGTTCTAAGTGCATTCCTGTTTCCTGTAGGTCAGCTGCTCCACTTAATCCCAATGTGCCATCTTTTCCATGGCAATTTTGGCAATAGTTCATGTAAATAGCTTTCCCGTCTAATAGTTGTGTTTCAGTTGGCTTGGCTTCATCTTTTGTAAATGAAGTGTTTTTTGTTTCTGATATTCCATATATATAAATGAACATCATTAGGCTGATTAAAGAAAGAGCTTTGTTCTTTTTTTTCAAACCAATTATAGACAGTGGAATAGCCACAACAGCTACCCCTAATTTCATCCAAAACCATTGCCCAAGAGCACCGGAATTCATTGCTAAGTATATTCCGGATAACAATAGTAATGTTCCGATAATCATATTTGGAACCTTGGTCATTTTACTCACTTTCTCAAGTGCTTCTTCTTTGTCAAACATCATTAACACGACCTTTGTTAAATGAATTATGATAAAAAGCATTACTGTTAATACATGTACCAAAGTTAACTAAGTTCTCTTTACGCGACCTGTCTCCCTTGTACATGGCGCC
>JAESTI010000232.1 GCA_016763665.1 Bacteroidia bacterium
CCTTATTTTATTAAGGCATATTTTTCCTACGATGTACATATGACCAAGCCTGATCCTGCATTTTTTCAATTACTAATAAAGGATAACGAATTGAATGTTAAAACAACTTTGTTTGTTGATGATGCTTTACCCAACATTGAGGCTGCCAAAGGGTTAGGTTTACAGACGATACACTTTACGGAAGGTGCTGATAATTTAGAAACAGCGGTGAAGTACTTGATATAAAATAGTATATAAAGTCACCTTGAGCGGAGTCGAAAGGCAAACGTGCGAGTTAGTTTGTCTTCGACTCCGCTCAGACTGACACTAACTTTATGACCTATTTTAAATCCCAATTATAATCATCCAAATTTTCAGAACACTTTGTAAGTAACTTAATACTATTATCAATGTCACTTTTATTGGCCATTTCAATGTGTTGATGTAAGTATCTTGTGGGTATTGAAACTGCACCGGCAATAGGGCCGCCTTTTCCCATTCTTTGTACTCCGGCAGTGTCTGTACCTCCCATTGGTAAAACTTCCAATTGCCATTTGATCTTATTCTTAGTTGCAGTCTTTTTCATGAAGTCAACCATCCGGGTATCACAAATGGTAGAAGAATCCATTATTTTTATGGCCGTACCATCTCCAAGTTTTGTTATCATTTCATGGTCTTTGGCCTCAGGGTAATCATAGGCTACGGTTGTATCAATACCAAAACCAAAATCTGGTTCAATAGTGTGGGCAGCTACACTCGCTCCTCGTATCCCAACTTCTTCCTGAACCGAAAAAACTCCGTAAAAATCGAATGGTATTTTATTGAGTTTTTTTAATGTTTCTATTAAAATAAACACAGCCACCCGATTATCAATTGATTTGCAATTAACACAGTTTCCCATTTCTATCAACTCACGATCTCGCGTAACGGTACTGCCAACTTCAACATATTTATCTAATTCCATTCTACTCATTCCTGTATCAATAAAGTAATCAGTAATTAATGCTGGCTTGCCTCTCTCTTCCTGTGTCATTACATGGATTGGTTTGCAGCCCATTACACCTTTAATATCTTTCTTTCCGTGAATAATAACCCGTTGAGCAGTTAATGTTTTAGGATCAAATCCACCCAAAGTGTGGAATCGAATAAATCCTTCATCGTCAATATGTTTTACGATAAACCCTATCTCATCCATATGGGCAGCGGCCATTACCCTTTTTGCGGATATTTTTCCTTTCTTGATGGCGAATATGTTACCCATATTGTCGGTTTGAAAATCATCAACCAATGATCGGATTTCTCTTGCAACAATCTTTCTGACATTTCCTTCGCTTCCCGGAGCTCCGGAAGTTTCGCAAATTTCCTTCAATAATGATACATTTATTGACATGTGATTTCGTTTCTATTAAAAAATTAAATTTTCTTTTGAATTCAAGATATTTGGATCAATTTTATATACAGCCTGAATTGTCTTGATCAACTTTAGCTGATTAACAACGGAGTCTATATTCTCCATGATAGCATCTCCATTAAGAATTAAAAAATAATCTGCTTCTTTTCTATCGGGGATTACATACCGGCCAGAATTTTTGTTGCCTAATAAATAAATATAACCTTCGTTTTCGCTCGAATTTTGATCAATATACCTGGGAAAATATTGAGAAGTTGATGAATTACCCGAAAATATTTCCAGATCATCAGTTCTTAACAGGTCAAGCGGTAGTTCTTGGTTAAGAACCCAGCATAATCGATATATTTTTTCGGAAGAGACTATCCCTAATAAGGAGAAATCATAATTATATTCTATTTTAAGGACCTGTTTGCTCAAATTATTGAAATAAAAAACTTTACAGCAATATGTAATAGTTCAAAATTATAATTTATATTTGACATTGTGCAATGAAATTCATTATTTTGCAGCACTTTAAAAATCAGAACAATATTAATTAATTAAAAACCAGAAAACATGTCTGATATTACTTCAAGAGTTAAAGCTATCATTATTGATAAGCTAGGTGTAGATGAAAGTGAAGTGACACCTGAAGCTAGCTTCACAAATGACTTGGGAGCAGATTCACTGGATACAGTTGAACTGATTATGGAATTCGAAAAAGAATTCAGTATTGCTATTCCAGACGACCAGGCTGAGAATATCACTACCGTTGGCCAGGCAATAGAATACCTGGAAGAAAACGCCAAAAAATAATCACCTTTTTAGCTTAAATTTTTTATCGGTGCACCTTAAAAGAGTTGTAGTTACAGGTTTAGGTGCGTTAACTCCTTTAGGAAGCAATACCAAGGATTATTGGGATAACCTAATTAAGGGCGTTAGCGGTGCAGATACTATAACCCGTTTTGACGCATCCAAGTTTAAAACTCACTTTGCATGCGAAGTCAAGAACTATGACCCGATGGATCATTTTGATCGAAAGGAAGCCAGGAAGCTAGACCCTTTTGCGCAATATGCTCTCATTGCCTCTGATGAGGCATATAAAGATTCAGGAATTGAACCGGATAAGATCAATTTAGCCAGAGCTGGTGTAATATGGGGCTCCGGAATTGGTGGATTAAGAACATTTCAAGATGAAGTTGAGGCTTTTGTCAAAGGTGATGGAACTCCTCGTTATTCCCCGTTTTTTATTCCTAAAATGATCTTGGATATTGCAGCAGGGCACATTTCAATTAAATATGGGTTTAGAGGACCTAACTTTTCAACGGTTTCTGCTTGCGCATCTTCAACTCATGCCTTAATTGATTCATTCAATTACATACGATTAGGAAAAGCTGACCTTATTATTTCAGGAGGGTCTGAAGCAGCAGTAATTGAGTCAGGGGTTGGAGGTTTTAATGCATCCAGAGCTTTATCAGAAAGAAATGACTCCCCTCAAACAGCTTCAAGGCCATTTGATCTGGATCGCAATGGATTTGTGTTGGGTGAAGGTGCCGGAGCTTTGATATTAGAAGAATACGAGCATGCAATAAATAGAGGAGCCAACATATATGCAGAAATGATAGGCAGTGGTGTTTCAGCAGATGCTCATCATATCACAGCTCCTCACCCTGAAGGATTGGGGGCAACTGAAGTTATGAAGTATGCTTTAGAGGATGCTCAAATATCTCCTGAGGATATTGATTATATTAATGTTCATGGTACTTCTACTCCATTGGGCGATGTTAGTGAAGTTCAAGCAATTAATAAGATATTTGGAGAACATATTTATAATTTGAATATCAGTGCTACAAAATCAATGACTGGGCATTTACTAGGGGCTGCCGGAGCTATTGAAGCCATAGCTACAATCTTGGCGGTGAAAGAAGGTGTTGTTCCTCCAACTATCAATCATTTTACTGATGATCCTGAGTTTGATCCTAAGATCAATTTTACGTTCAATAAGGCTCAAACCAGAGAAATTAGAGCTGCATTGAGTAATACATTTGGCTTTGGAGGACACAATGCTTCTGTTATCTTTAAGAAGTTTGAGGGATAGTCTCTGTACTACCTATCTTAATATTGTCTCTATGTCACAGATAGTAGGGTAAATAAAGTTAATAGTTTATGGGTTTATAAGTTGAACGGTTTATAAAATACTCTTTACCAATCCACAAAAAACTAACTTATAAACTCATTAATCATATTGAGCCACATTCTTATCTTTACCATACTAAATTAATACAGAACATTATTTAAATGAAAGCGATAAAAAGCTTCATTAATTATTTACTTTCTTCCGAAAAAGACTATTATGACAGTCTCAAAATATTGCTAGGCTTTAGACCAGGTAATTTATCTCTTTATAGATCAGCTTTGAGACATAAATCAGCTGCCCGGCAAGTTCAGGAAGGGTTTAGAAATAGCAATGAAAGATTAGAATTTTTAGGAGATGCAATTTTGGATTCTATAGTTGCTGAGTTTTTATATAAAAGATTTCCGTATAAAAGTGAAGGGTTTTTAACTGAAATGCGCTCAAAAATTGTAAATCGAAATAAATTAAGCGAACTTGCCTTTAATATTGGACTCGATCATTTTGTTGATGTAAACGACAGGAACAAAGGTGAAAATTTGCAATTTAAATCAATTTATGGAAATGCATTGGAAGCATTGATAGGGGCTGTTTATCTGGATAAAGGATATGATTTTGCAAAAAAGTTTACATTAAACACGCTTATTTTGCCTTATATAAACATTGAAGATCTTGAACAAGAGGATACAAACTTCAAAAGTAAACTGTTAGAATGGTCGCAAAAGGAAAATAAAGAGATCAAATTTGTTGTTGTAGATGAGAGTGGTTTAGAACATAATAAAAGATATACAATACAGGTTTCACTTGATGGCGAAAATATTGGTACTGGTGAAGAGTTTACTAAGAAAAAGGCAGAGCAAATAGCAGCTAAGAATGCAATCGATTGGATAGGCAAAAATATACAACAAGTTGAATAAAATAGCCTTACTTGCTTCGGGTTCTGGGTCAAACGCCCAGAAAATAATGGAATACTTTTCGGATAATGTAGAAGTGGAGGTTTCGATTGTGCTGACCAATAATCCTGAAGCGTTTGTAATACAAAGGGCTGATAATTTTGAAATACCTACAATGATTTTTGATAAAAAGGACCTTTATGATTCTGATACGGTTTTAAACCAATTGTTGAAGCTTAATATCAATCTTATAGTACTTGCCGGTTTTATGTGGTTAATTCCCAAAAATATTATTGAGGCTTTTCCTAACAAGATAATCAATATACATCCTGCATTATTGCCTAAATATGGGGGGAAAGGGATGTATGGACTTAATGTTCATAAAGCAGTACATGAAGCACAAGATAAAGATACCGGAATTACTATTCATTATGTGAATGAGAATTACGATGAAGGTGACATCATTCACCAGGCTAAATGCAAAATTAACCTGGAAGATACTGCTGAGATCATTGCCTACAAAGTGCGAAAATTAGAGCACCAATACTTCCCGAAAATAATTGAAAAACTTCTTTTTTAGCAATTTTTCATATATTCGTGAAACTACCATGTAGCGTGGGTTGTGAGTTTGCAACTTGTTGATAACTTCTTTGTTTGACTTCTTATATTTTTATTAAAATTGCATTGGTGAATTACGACTAAGAAAACATGGAATTGCAAATAAAAAATGCCTTAATTTCTGTTTATCATAAAGATGATTTGGATGACATTATTAAGGAGTTAGAAAGATTAAATGTAAATATCTATTCAACAGGCGGAACTAAGGAGTTTATTGAGAGTTTAAATGTTGGTGTTACCGCGATTGAGGATTTAACATCTTATCCTTCAATTTTAGGGGGACGAGTAAAAACGCTTCACCCTAAGGTATTTGGTGGTATTTTGGCAAGAAATGAGAATGAGGAGGATCAAAAAGAAGTTGCGGAATACGAAATTCCCTTATTTGATTTGGTTATAGTTGATCTTTATCCTTTTGGAGATACGGTTAAGTCAGGTGATAGCCATGATGATATCATTGAGAAGATAGATATAGGCGGAATTTCTTTAATCCGTGCGGCAGCCAAAAACTTCAAATATACTGTGGTTGTTCCATCTAAAGACCAATATGGGGCTGTACTGAATATATTGAAAGAGAATGATGGAAAATGTTCAGTGGATTTCAGAAAGGAACTAGCTTCAAAGGCGTTTAGTGTTTCTTCAAAATACGATACGTTGATCCATAATTATTTAGGATCAGAAGATGATGAGATCATTCATTTGAATGGTTATGGGTCAAATCCTTTACGGTATGGAGAAAATCCGCACCAAAAAGGCAAGTTTCATGGAGATCTAAATTTGATTTTTGATAAACTTCATGGAAGAGAGCTATCATATAATAATCTTCTGGATATAGATGCTGCAATAAATTTAATTTCCGAATTTGATGAAACCACTTTTGCAGTGCTTAAACACAACAATGCATGTGGTATTGCATCTCGATCTTCAGTATTGGAGTCCTGGAAAGTTGCATTATCAGGAGACCCGGTTTCAGCATTTGGAGGAATATTGATTTGTAACCGAACTATTGATTTAGAAACAAGTCAGGAAATAGACAAGATATTTTTTGAAGTAATTATCGCTCCGGATTTTGATAATGATGCACTTGGAATTTTAAAACAAAAGAAAAACCGGATCATATTAAAACATAAACCTGATTCATTGCCTCAAAAGCAAGTGAGAACGATATTAAATGGAATATTAGAGCAGGACAAGGATCTTAAAGTGGATACTATTGCGGATATGACAGTAGTGACTGAAAGTCAGCCAACCGAGGCAGAAATGACAGATCTTGAGTTCGCTGGTAAAATTGTAAAGCACACAAAATCTAATGCTATTGTTTTGGCAAAAGATCAAATGTTGTGCGCCAGTGGAGTTGGGCAAACTTCCAGAGTTGATGCGTTGAAACAGGCCATTGAAAAAGCGAAGAATTTCGAGAAAGATATATCCGGTGCTGTAATGGCTTCTGATGCATTTTTTCCATTTCCGGATTGCGTTGAGATAGCTCATGGAGCAGGAGTTACAGCTGTAATACAGCCAGGAGGCTCAATTAAAGATCAAGACTCTATTGACAGTTGCAATAAAAATAAGATGTCAATGGTATTAACGGGAACGAGACATTTTAAACATTAAGAAGTAACAATTTAAATACACCAATATTGTTTGAGTTTTTTACACAAGAAATAGCCATAGACTTAGGTACTGCCAATACTTTGGTCATGCATAATGATAAAGTGGTGATTGATGAGCCCTCTATTGTTGCCAAGGATATCAGGACTGATAAGATTGTAGCCGTGGGCAGGGAAGCCGAGCAAATGCACGGGAAAACACATAAGGGCATTGAAACGATAAGGCCTTTAAAGGATGGTGTCATAGCTGATTTTACAGCAGCAGAATATATGATAAGGGGAATGTTAAAAATGCTTAACAACGGCAGGTTTTTTAATCCAACATTACGCATGGTAATTTGTATTCCATCCGGGATCACGGAAGTGGAAAAAAGAGCAGTTAAAGATTCTGCTGAGCATGCTGGCGCAAAGGAGGTTTATTTGATACATGAGCCAATGGCTGCTGCTATTGGCCTTGGTATTGAAGTAAAGGATCCTTATGGCAATATGATCATTGATATTGGAGGTGGTACCAC
>JAESTI010000426.1 GCA_016763665.1 Bacteroidia bacterium
AAATTTAGCTTTGATAACTATCCTCGTTTTAGTTTCTAATGACCACCAACGTTACGCTAAGAATAATAGCTGATTACGAGCATTCCGTATCAAACCGTGATGAAGTTGATACGGAAGAAGAAACTCTAAGTCTGCACTTTTTCAGCTATTATTCTTAGCGTAACGTTGGTGGTCATTAGAAACTAAAACGAGGATAGTTATCAATGCTAAATTTATTTAGAAAAATAAGGCTTAAGCTGTTGGATGAAGGAAATCTGAAAAGATACCTGATCTATGCGGTTGGAGAGATACTGCTGGTGGTAATTGGAATTATAATCGCGTTTCAACTAGACGATTGGAACAGTAATCGCATAGAAAGAGAACAAGAGAAGCAACATCTCTCCTCGATGCGCGGCGACCTTGAAAATGATATAATTAACATCAACAAAGCCATTTCAGGCAATGAAGTATTGTCAAATGGTCTTGATACGTTGTTAGGGATGCTTGCCGATCCACCATCGGAAAAAGAACGGCAGCGTTTGTTGTATCTCTATTCTGTAAAGTATACGTATTGGTACATGACAGTGGAGTTTTCTGAATTGACACTCTCTCAACTAAAAAATACTGGTAGCTTTCAATTAATAAATGACAAAGAAGTGGCCAAAGCAATTTTGCAATATGATCATGGTATAGAGGTCTGCAAGCAAGAGTATACCGAACAAACTATTTATTACCATGAACTCGAAAGCACTCAAAAGAAAATATTTGACTTAAGCCTGGCGAAAGAAATGTTCGAGTACTTAGCATCAGATTATATGAACATGTTTGCATCAATGGATAAGTTTGAAGATTTGACAAAGAACGGAGAATATTTTGTGAGCATAAATCCCGAATTAATTAATAAATATTATGGTGATGTCTTGTATTACCAATCTCAGCTCAACGTTATAAAACTTCTTCTTTCTGAGCAAAAGAAGATGGCCGAATCACTCACCCTATTAATTGACAAGAGGTATGGAGTTAATAATCATTAAAGGATTCAAATAAAACGGAGGAAATAAAAAAATGAGCAAAGTGGCAATATTTGGAGCGGGTTATACCGTAAAGCCAATGGTTGATTATTTTATTGATCGTTGTAAATATGAAGTTGTCGTTGCGACAAGAACAGTTTCAAAAGCAGAAAAAGTAATTGCAGGCAGATCATTGGGAACAGCAATAAGCTGGACAACAGATCAGGTTGATTTACTTGAAACTATTATAAAGGATATCGACATAGTTGTTTTAATGGTACCTCGTTCAGTGCATCATATTGTTTCGGAAATGTGCTTAAAATATCGTAAGCCTCTGATTACAACAGATTTTATGCATCCGGATATTATTTCTTTTAATGAAGAAGCTAAAAAACAAAATATTCTTTTTCTGACAGAACTTGGTGAATCTCCAGGGCTTGATAATATGTGTTCAAAGCAAATGATAGATCTGGCAAAAGCTGATGGTGGTAAAGTTATTAGCCTTACTTCATACGGATCTGGCATTCCGTCTTTTGAACATAATCGTACTCCTTTCGGGTATAAATTTTCATGGGATCCGAAAGGCCTCATGAGATCAGCTGTAAAACCAGCGGTATATCAAATAGAAGGTAAAAGGATTGTTGCTGAAATTAAATTTGAGGATCATAAATTGGTGGATATTGATGGAATAGGAACTTTTGAGATGTACCCTAATGATGACAGTACGAGGTATATACCCTATTTTGAATTAGATAGTGATGTTTCTATTATACGTGGATTACTAAGATATTTAGGTTATTGCAATTCAATTACAAGTTTATTGAAGTTGAAATTAATTGAAAATACGATAGAGAACGATGTAGAGAACACAACCTATGCACAATTTATGTCAGGATTGATTGGCACAACAACAACCGATACGATAAGAAATGACGTTGCAAATTTTCTAAAGATAGACTCAAATGATGATATTATTAAAAGATTAATCTGGCTTGGATTATTCGAAGATGTACAGATTTCTATAAAAAGAGGCACGAATACGGATGTTTTGGTAGATCTAATGTTAAAAAAGATGTCATATGCTCCACATGAAAAGGATATGATAATTGTTCATAACGAAATTGTTGCCGAGTTTCCTGACAGAAAAGAAAAAAGAGTATCCAGTATGATGGTGGAAGGTATTCCTAATGGTGATACTGCTATGGCAAGGGCTGTTTCTTTACCACCGGCTATAGCAGCAAAACTTATCCTGGAGGACAAAATTAAAGCAAAAGGTGTTTGTATGCCAACAACATCGGAAATGTATGACCCAATATTGAAAGAGATGGAAACTTTGGGCTTTTCATTTAAGAAGAAGACAATTATCTTATAAGAATACGAAATACATAATAATAACAACGTTCTATTACACACGCTAAAAATAATAGCTGAAAAAGTGCAGACTTAGAGTTTCTTCTTCCGTATCAACTTCATCACAGTTCGATACGGAAGTTGCTTGTAATCAGCTACTATTCTTAGCGTAACCGTTGGCAACGTTGAAAAATCTCTAAAAGAAAGAAGAAAAGCAGTACTCCATTCTTCATATTATATAGACCTTTCTGTGTAAAGATATTACTCATTTTTTTAATCCTTAAAATTGGATTACTTTTGTTATTTAAAATCAATCTAAATAATGAATGTTTCAGAATTGAAAATTGGGCAACAAGCAATTGTGGATTCAATTACTGACAAAGACTTATCCCTCAAACTTCTGGAGCTTGGTTGTATACCAGGTAATTCTATAAAATTGGAATCTATTGCCCCTCTCGGTGATCCTTTGGTTATCAGGATAAATGATTCGAATTTTGGAGTTAGAAAGAGCGAAGCCAAAAGCATACTCGTTACTGAAAAGGCAGCTAGCCTTTGATGCATATCCGAAAAATAAGTGGATAAAAAGTTATTGAATGTGGTGTTGATGGGTAATCCCAACTGTGGGAAATCCTCACTATTTAATGCACTCACCGGGTTAAATCAGCAAGTTGGAAATTATCCAGGGGTAACTGTAGAAAAAAGGGCGGGTAAGTTTAAGCTAGGCAACGGTTCAACTACAAATGTAAAGGTAATTGATCTTCCAGGAAGTTATAGCCTTTATCCAAAGTCCATAGATCAAGGAATAACTTTAAATGAAATTTGTCAAAATGATGATGACATTACTTTAGTAATTCTTGACGCATCCAACTTAAAAAGAAGTTTACTGCTTTGTACGCAAACAATTGATCTGAATAAATCTACAATAGTGGCACTCAACATGCTAGATGTAGCAAATAAAAAGGGAATTAAAATTGACTCTCATCAATTGCAAAAAGAACTAGGAGTAACGATTATTCCCGTTAATGCCAGGAAAAAAGAAGGTATTGAAGAACTTAAAAAAGAAATATGCCTGGCCCAAAAACCTAAAAATGGAATAATCGGAACCGATAAGTTTGCTCCTCATTTAACTCCCTTGCTAGACAATGGTGCATTGCCAACATCCAATGGCAACTCTTATCAAAAATACCTCAAATGTTATAGTCACTATTACATAACAACTGATCAAAAAGACAATTACAAAAGTTTTGCAATTGAGCATAAATTCTATTCAGAAAATCTACAAGCCAAAGATACAATAGAACGATACACATTAATAGACAGCATTTTAAATAAAGTTCTTAAAACAGATTCATCAAAATTCGGTAAAACCTTAAGTGAGAAATTAGATAACATTTTAACCCACAAGGTATATGGCTATTTAATTTTCCTTGGAATTTTATTTATGATATTTCAAGCTATTTTCACCTGGTCCGCCTATCCGATGGCAATGATAGAATCGTTCTTTGCTATTTTAGGCTCTACTGTTACCACCGTATTGCCATCCGGAGCCCTAAATGACCTCATTGTGAATGGCATTATTGCCGGGCTTGGAGGAATATTTATTTTCATACCACAGATCGCCTTTTTATTTGGATTTCTTGCAATACTTGAAGATACCGGATACATGGCCCGAGTAAGTCTTTTGACTGATAAATTGATGAAAAGTGTAGGGCTAAACGGAAAGTCCATTGTCCCTTTAATAAGTAGTACAGCTTGTGCAATTCCGTCTATCATGGCTACCAGAACAATTGAGAGCTGGAAAGACAGACTGATTACCATTATGGTAACACCTTTGATGAGCTGCTCTGCCCGACTACCGGTATATACTCTATTAATTGCATTGGCCATTCCCGATCAAGATATTTTAGGCATCTTCAATCTACAAGGTTTGGTATTAATGGGATTTTACCTGCTAGGGTTTATAGCCGTA
>JAESTI010000233.1 GCA_016763665.1 Bacteroidia bacterium
TCGCTGCCAACATGTTGTATCTCTCTAAGAGCGGTTGGTCGTCACTAAAAACGGTGGCATCATCTAAGTTAAGCCCTTTGATATTAACAAAAAGAGAGCCAATTGCAGCGGCTGTTCCAAATCTGCTCAAAGGTATTCTCACTTTGTCAAAATTCATTGGTTCGGGCATTCCCAAAAATAAATTATTGCGGTATTTTGCTTCTTCATAAGTTGGCAATATTTGAGCTTGCAACCCCCCTGCCTTCAAGGTTTTATAAAGTGACCTGCCGGCTCTCCCCGCATCCCCGTTCAAAAAACCGTTAAAATTTACCATTATAAAACCCCCCGGATTGAGTAATGACCGGGCTCTTTCAAAACACTCCACGCTCAGCACATGTGAAGGAGGAACCTCTCCTTTAAACACATCAAAAAGTATCAGATCGTAGGTCTTTTCCGTACTTTCTAAATAATGCCTCGCATCATCAATAATTATATTGATATTATCACTTAATGAAAAAAACCGTTTAGCTACCCGGACCATCCGCTCATCCAACTCAACGGCATCAACATTCATTCCCAATATCTTATTTAATTGGTTTGCAACGGTTCCACCTCCCATTCCCAGCAATAAAACATCCGAACCTTCGGGCAGTATACTCGCTGCAGATGTCAGATAATCAACATAGCTCCAGCGCGATTTTCCAGTGTTCAGGTCGATGTATGTTTGGCCCATGCGGTTAACAAATAAGACCCGCTCAGCAGCATTGCCTCCATATTGTATATCAGTTACTAAGATTTGCCCCAACAGCCCTTCGGATCTGTATAGCACTTTAATACCTGCTTGCCTGGCAGACAGGTTGGAATGTGATTTCTTCTCTTTCAGAGATAAAAAACCAAACGCCACTACCACAAAATAAATGAGCACGATAATTTTTCCCTGCATTAACAGCAGCATAAAGGTGATGATACCGAGAATTAAGCCCGTAATAATTGCAGGAATGGAGAGTCCAAACTCAGGAATAATATAAAAGCCCATCAAAAATATGCCAAAAATGCCACCTAATGTAGATATGGCATATACTGTTCCGGTAACACTACCTGAACTTTCGACTTTTTCTGAAAGCAGCCGAATAATGAGTGTAGGCACCATCCCCAAAAGCAATAATGGGGGAAGAATAAGGATTATACTGAGAAATACAACTGCAGTTATGGGATTAATATGCTCAAAACTCAATGGTAAATTCTTAGAAACAGATGGCATCAGTATTATGAATACTGAGGAAAATAAGATCACCCAATATAAAATGTTTTGATGATTGTATTTATCTGCTGTTTTTCCTCCCAAGTAGTATCCCAACGATAAACTAACAAGAGTAACGCCTATAACCGCCCCCCATGTGTAAAGCCCGGAACCGAAATAGGGAGCCAGCATCTTTGCAGCAAGCAGTTCAACTGCCATGACAGTTGCACCCTCGAGAAGAGCAAAGAGGAATAAGTGTTTTTTTGATGAAGTCATTTTAACTATTGCTTCTGCCTGATTTCAGGTAGATGATGTAGAAAAGAGGTAAAACACCTAAGCAGATAGCTGTGGTATAGGTGCTCAGTTTAAGCCCCCAAAAGGGAATTAAATAAAATCCGAACAAAAAGGTTGCAATGATACCCCCAACGGTAGATGTAAAATAAACAGTGCCGGCTGCCTTTCCCACCTTATCCAACTCAGTGGAAACCAACCTGACCACCAGGGGGCCCACCATCCCAAAACAAATTAAAGGAGGCATCAAAAAGACTAAACATGAGATCACAATACCCATCCGCAATTCCATGTTAAGCGTTGCAGACATGATAATATCAGAACTATGGGGAAGGGCGAGAACCAATAAAGCCGATGCAGCAATGATGATAAAGAGTGTCTTGACATCGGGAAATTTACCGGATAGAATTCCACCCAGGAAATAACCAATGGTAAGTCCTCCCAATGTGATAGCTAAAACAGCAGACCATACGTAAAGCGAATTGCCGTAAAAGGGGGCTATCAATTTTGCTCCAATGAGCTCCACTGCCATGAGGGCTCCACCTTCAATCAATAAGACGAGGTATAAAAACCGGCTTCTTTGAATGATGCTGACAGGGTGGGGTGGGTTTTCTTTGTTCATCATTAAATTGGTAATGTTTAATTAGATCTCTCGAATTTTCCATAATTAGAGTCTGTCTATAAAGTCGTCATTGCGAGCAATAGCGAAGCAATCTTTCAGAATGTATGGATTGCTTCGGTCGTTCCTCCCCTGCCTACCGGCAGGCAGGCTCGCAATGACGGTTGTATAAGTTCATTTATAGACATACTCTAATTAGTTGACATCTACTAAATGAGATGTTATTTCATTTAATTTTTTTACTTTATAATTGAAATCACCTTTGAGTTTTGACCTTATTTTATTGAGATTAAGCAATATTTCGGGTATCTCATCGGGCAAAATACCCTCTAATAGTTCTCGAAAGCGCTTTGCAAAAGTTGGTGACTTACCATTGGTTGAAACGGCTATTTTCAAGTCACCTTTAGTAATTATAGATCCCATATAAAAATCACATAAGTCCGGTGTATCAGCAACATTCGTCAGTATTTTTAATTTCTTAGCCTTTTCCCTGATCTGCCTGTTGAGGGCCCTGTTGTTTGTTGCGGCAATAAGTAGATCCTTTTTTAGCAGATCCTCATTAATGAGTTTTCGTTCTATGAGCTTTACGTTCAGGTAATTTGTGCTCAAATCATGTATTGCAGGTAAAATTTTATCCGCAACCAACGTAACATTGGCATTCGGACTGCTTTTCAGCAGAAACGTTATTTTCTCCAAACCAATATTACCACCACCCACGATCAATATTTTTACCTGATCCGGCTTTATAAATATTGGGAATAGTAAATTCCCCCGGTTGTTATTTGTTGTATTCATGATTTGTTACATATTCTAAAACCAAATTAGGATGCAGGCTTACCACTTTTCCGATGATAATTATTGCGGGAGCGCCTATTTTCTCTTTTTGAGCGATCTCAGCTATGTTCTTAATGGTTCCATAAACAGTCTTCTGGTCGGGCAGAGAACCATTTTGAATAATAGCAACCGGCAGGTCTTCTTTCCCCACATCTGTAAACAAATTAACTATCTTCTTCAGCTTGTTCAATCCCATCAATATCACCACCGTTGCAGATGATTGAGCTGCCAGATACAGGTCTTTAGACACTCTACCTGAACGTGTTGTGCCCGTTACCACCCAGAAGCTTTCACTTACACCCCTTTTGGTAAGGGGGATGTTTTGCAACCCCGGCACATTGATGCTCGATATGCCGGGAACAATATCAACTTCAATATTGAAAGTTTCAGCATATTCCACCTCTTCGTGCCCTCTTGCAAAGATGAAAGGATCGCCACCTTTAAGCCGCACCACATGGCCGTAATTCAAAGCATGCTCAA
>JAESTI010000234.1 GCA_016763665.1 Bacteroidia bacterium
GGACTGAATATAGTTGTAAGGCTTATAATGCTGGTTATCGCACCCTGAAGTTCACCTTGTTCATTATCCGGAACCTGGTTAGAAATTATTCCCTGTATAGTTGGGCCGGCAATTCCTCCCAGACAATATGGTATTATTGACAAGAAAATTGCCAAAGTATTTCCGGAAAGTGCAAAGCATACTAAGCCAACAGTCCACAATGTCATACCTATAATGATCGTTTTTTTGTTTCCATATTTTTTTACAGACCATCCAACTAATACAGCTTGTGCGATTGTTACCAGAACTCCGACTGCACCGAGAGAAAGGCCAACCATTTTTTCATCCCAGTGAAACTGAAGCTCTGTGAAATACACCCAGGTCGCAGGCAAGGATTGTCCGGCCATATGTATTAGAAAAAGAGAGAAGATAAGTCCTCCAAGCAAGGGATATTTTCTTAGCTGTAATAACGAACCCAATGGATTTGCATTTTTCAATGAAAAATCTCTACAGGTATCTTTTGGGAGAGATTCAGGAAGGATCATTAGTCCAAATAATAAATTAGCAAAACTTAATGCGGCAGCAATAAAAAAAGGAGCCTTTACCCCCCATTCTGCTGCTGCCAACCCTCCCATAACCGGACCTATAATGAAGCCAAGACCAAAGGCAGCTCCTAATATCCCAAAATTTTTAGCTTTTGTTTCAGATGTACTGATATCGGATACATAAGCCGTGGCAACTGTGATACTTGCTCCACACAAGCCCGCTAATAATCTACCAACAAATAACCAGGCAATAGTAGGAGCATATGCATGGAAAAGGTAATCAGCACCAAGGCCAAACAATGCAATAAAAAGGATAGGCCTGCGCCCGAATTTATCACTTAAAGAACCCAGCATCGGAGCAAATAAAAACTGCATGATAGCATATGAGGCCATAAGCCAACCTCCATATTTTGCAGCTTCGCTTAAACCTAAACCCGTAAGTTGAGTAATTAGTGTTGGTATAATAGGGACAATGATGCCTACTCCTATGATATCAATAAGTACAGTACTAAAAATGAATATAAGAGAGGCTTGCCGGTTTCGCATGATTAGCTAGCCAAATATACATATAGAAAAACAGTTTGCGATAAGCCGATGCTATTAGGCATCAGGAATCTCTCCTATTATCTGGAAGTAATGTAAAAAATTGAAGGAAAGAGTGTTTATTAGTCGATTGATATTAATTCTACCTCAAATATCAAAGTAGAATAAGGGCCAATTTTTGGTCCGGCTCCTCTCTCTCCGTATGCAAGATTCGGTGGAATAAATAACCTCCACTTCGATCCTACTTTCATTAACTGTAATGCTTCTACCCAGCCTGGGATAACACCATTAACAGGAAATTTGGCTGGCTGGCCTCTTTCAACAGAACTGTCAAATACACTACCATCTATAGTAGTTCCATGGTAATGAGTAGTAACCTTATCAGTAGCAACCGGAATCGCACCTGTTCCCTCAGTAAGAATAATATACTGCATGCCACTGGACAAAGTAATTACTCCTTCTTTGGTTTTGTTTTGTTCCATAAAGTCCTTTCCAACTTTTATGGTTTCTTCAGATTTAGCCATCGTTATTTTTCTTTTGTAATTGTTCCAAACTTTTTGACCAGTAGATACATCTATTACTGGTGATTTATTTGAGTATACATCGCTAATTGCTTTTGCTAATGCAGCAACATTTAATTCTTCAACACCCTGGCCTTTGATATTCTGGCCAATCTGCATTCCTAAACTATAACTGATCGTATCTATTTCACTTTTTAATACAACTTCATTTATGGCCTGAGTTGCCTGTTTATCCTGGCTGCAGCACAGTAAAGGCAAGAATATTGCGAGTACAAATGCTGTACTTAGTAGATTCTTTGTTTTCAAATTCATGTCAAGTTAATTTTATAATAATAGGAGCGCCAAAGGTACAATTGTCTTGTTGAATAGCAAAAATAACAGACCTTGGTATCCTTTATCACATTTACTTTTTAAAGTTATATCATAATTAATGTACCTTTCGCACCCAAAGTGGAATTGATTATGCAGGCGCAAATTAATAGAGTATGAATTTTACAGAATTTGGATTAGCTCCCAAGCTGATGGAAGCAATATCCTACATGGGTTTTGAGACTGCCACTCCAATTCAAGAACAAGCAATACCAGAAATAAAGAAAGGCTCGGATATAATAGGATGTGCCCAAACCGGAACCGGAAAAACCGCTGCTTTTGTTTTGCCAATTCTAGATGCATACATTAAAAACCCCAGTGACCATATTAGAGCACTAATTGTAGTACCTACCAGGGAGTTGGCAATTCAGATAGATGAGCAAATTGAAGGTATATGTTATGGCACTGGTATATCTTCACTGGCAATTTACGGTGGCGGAGACGGTGAAGATTGGACCCAACAAAAACGTGCATTTACCGATGGTGTTGACATTGTTATTGCCACACCCGGCAAGCTCATATCTCATCTTAATTTTGATTACGTAAATTTTAGCAATATCAGTCATTTAGTTTTGGATGAAGCTGACAGAATGTTGGATATAGGCTTTCATGACGACATTATGAGGATTTTGTCTCATCTGCCAAAACAAAGACAAAATTTAATGTTCAGTGCTACCATGCCTCCTAAAATTCGGGCGTTTGCTAAAAAGATCCTCAATAAACCTTTTGAGATAAACATAGCTCCTTCAAAGCCTGTCGATGGAGTATTACAGGCAGCTTATTTGGTATATGAGAACCAGAAAATACAACTTATACATGATCTTATTGCTGATAAACCTGATTATAAGAGCATCATCATATTTGGTTCCACAAAAAAAAATGTATCTGAAATACAAAGGTCATTAAAAAGAAAAAAATTCAATATTGAAGAAATATCATCAAACATTGAGCAAGAAGAACGGGAAGAGATCATGTTGAGATTCCGTGCAAAACAAACTCGTATACTTGTAGCAACTGATGTTCTTAGTAGAGGAATTGATGTTAAGGATATTAATTTGGTGATCAATTATAATGTACCCAGGGATGCTGAAGATTATGTACATAGAATTGGGCGGACTGCAAGAGCTGAAAGCACCGGAGTTGCAATAACACTTATCAATGAAGATGAAATGTACGATTTTCAAAAAATACAGAAGCTGATAGAAAAAGAGATTCTCAAACTCCCTCCTCCGGACAACTTGGGTGCAGGTCCCAAATGGAAAGTAACTCCCCCAAAGAAAAAGTTCTTTAGAAAAAAAAGATAGTATTCAACCGACCAAAGCAAGCCAAATAAAACTTGTGACAAAAAACCACCTTGCTACCGCTCAAATTTTACACCTACCTGATAGTAAAACTCATTACTTTGATACTTCGATGTGACAATTCGTAAAAATACCGAGTATATTTAATTTGGCAATATTTAGTTTTGAGTTACATTTGCAACTCAAAATAAACAATTAACTAAATTACATTATTTTAAAAATGAGAAAGTTATTTACAGTATTAATGATGATGGTTGTTCTAGGATCAGCAGCTATCGCTCAAACTACAGTTTTAAAGTCAAATGAAGATGTAGCAGTTGCAAAAGCAAGAGCTGAAGTTCAATCTACATGTTTGGCAGGAACAGGTGATATTAGTTCGTCAGTATGGCAATATCAAGATGGAACTTACATGGTATATTTCTATCACAATTACAAATGTATACCTAACACCATTTGCCCAATGTATTTAAGAATTGCTCCTTTAGCAAGAGTTACATTAGATGCAGATTATAACATTCTGCAAGCAACTTGTGGATTTATGTGGTTTGAACTGCTATAATCCAATAGTTATAAATTTAAGATTAAGGGAGCCTTTGAGCTCCCTTTTTTTATTATACATAAGAGAAGCTACAGCTGAAGAATTAGACCAGGTAATGTTCATGGTCTAGGCAGACATCACCACTAGAAAAATGCACTAAATTCCGTATCTTTGCACGAAATTTATCTAGTAACAAAATCAACACTTATGAAAACTGCTGAAATACATACTGTTAAAGGAGTAATGAAAATTGAGTTTTTTGAAAAGGATGCTCCAAAAACAGTTAAAAACTTTACTGATCTTACTGAAAAAGGATATTATAATGGTTTAACCTTTCACAGGGTATTACCAGATTTTGTAATTCAAGGAGGCTGCCCTGAAGGAACCGGTGCTGGTGGCCCAGGATATACCATTGATTGTGAATTGGATGGTGAAAATCAATATCACGATAAAGGCGTACTATCAATGGCGCATGCAGGTAGAAATACCGGAGGGTCTCAATTCTTTATCTGTCACAGTAGACAAGGTA
>JAESTI010000235.1 GCA_016763665.1 Bacteroidia bacterium
CAGTAAAAATATTTCCATTTTTTGGTGAAACAGCTACGGTTACCAAGTCGGTGTAATTAATTGTATCTAAACCGGGTGTTTTGTTTGAACGATTATATGGTTTCCAGTCATTATCAATATATGAGAATAGACCATCGTTATTCCAAATATTAGCCCAATTATTATCTATACCTCCAGAGGCAACCCAAACATCGTTCCCTGAAATACTTATGTAATAGGCTTCGTTAGATGCTGGTCCATCCGGTCGGTAAATTCGTTGTTTCCCATTATCATTACTACACAATCCTTGTATCAAATCTGCGATCCAAATAGTTCCTTCTTCATCTATAATACACTGCTGAGGGTCTGGCATATACCAATTAGTAGTAATTTTTTCACGACTACCCATAGAATCAATTATTTCAATTCCATTAGCTTTTGTTATCAATAATTTATTAAACATTGAATTCATACTTAATATTTCCCAATGCTCCCCGCTTGTATATCCTCTCCAAGTGTTTCCATTGTAGATGTATAAACTGTCTTCTACATTGGCATAAATGCTATCATTGAAATTAACTATTGCATTGGTAGATTTAGTTGGTAAATTTTGGGAAGTGCCGTGAAGTGTCCAGGATTGGTAGTCAAGTAAGTTGAAACTATATTTATTGGCTTCTAAAATTCCCAGATCTGTAGCTGCAAAAATTGAGGAGTCTTGAAATGCAATATCAAATACTTCAGGTGATTCACCATCAGGCCCAAAGTTGATGTATGACTCCTTAAATTCATTGTTGTTCAAATCATACACTACAATACCAAAGCTACAGCAGAGATAAGCAAAATTATTATTGAATTTAATTTTGTGGATTTCTTTTGTTCCTGGAATCATTTTATCCTTTATATCTGCTAGATTGGTGATCTTATTGTTTTGCACTAGATCTATGTTGCCATTACTGTATGCAATTATTAATGTGTTGAAATCAGGGCTGTAATTAAGTGCGTTAATCGCCAGATCTGAAAATCCATCAATTTTAGAAAGTCTGTTAATGCTTAAGTCCGCTGTATTGTAATAATAGAGTCCAGATTGGGTACCACAATAAACTAAATCGTTTGCTTTAACAACAGTAGTTCCTTGGTTATAAGGCAAATGAACTTTCCATTGTCCAATAACCACATCTTGGCTGTATGTGGCTGTTATTGTTAGTATCAGAAAAGTTATAGAAACAATAAGTAGTCTCATCAATTAATTTATCATCGTATAAATTACGTGAATATTAATGATTAACTGAGAGAATAGAAAAATATTGTTTTAACCTTGGAGTAGCGTTAGGGTTTAACAGTAGGTAATTTGACCTTGTCTAGCCAATAATTTTGTATTGTTTGAAAAAGAGAGATGAACTGGTCAAAACTATCTGGTTTTTGAATATATGAATTAGCTCCATATTTATAGGTACTTGCAATGTCATCTGGGGAATTTGAAGTAGTAAAGATTATGATAGGAATTTTCTTAAGAGATTCGTTGGCTTTTATTTCCTTTAAAGCTTCCCTGCCATCTTTCTTTGGCATATTAAGATCCAAAAAGATTAGATCAGGTAGAGGAGATGATTCTGGATTTTCATACGGAGGGTTATGCAAAAGATAGTTCATTAGATCCTCACCGTCTTTTACTCTCCTAACACATTGATCCAAACCTATTTCTTTTAAAGCATCTACCGTAATGAAATAGTCATCGTCATCATCTTCTGCTAGTAGAAGAATAACTTGATCGAGGCTGTTACCCATAAATGTTCCGTTTAATGCTGTTAACAATATACGCTAACGCATATATTATACGGAAAATTGACTTTGAATGTTACGAATTGTAATGCGCTAGTTGCAGAACCTTAAGAACTAGGGGAGTTGGACTTTTCGTCCACCTCAAGCAAGTAATATTTAAGTTTTACAAAGACTTTTTTGAAGCTTTCAAAACTTTCAGGTTTGTGAATTATAAAGTCCTCATCTATAGGTAAATCATAATCTTCTTTTACTTCCTCAGGATCTTCGGCTGTAGTAAATACAAAGATTGGAATCTCTGCCAAATTTGGATCAGCTTTTATCTCTTTAATAGCATCAGCGCCAGATTTTTTAGGCATGGTAATATCAATAAAAAGTAGATTTGGTTTTGGAGCACCTTCACCCGATTCATATTTTCCTTTGTGCTGCAAAAAGTCCATCAACTCTTCTCCATCATAAACTCTATAAAATTCCTTTTCAATTTTTATTTCTCTGAAAATATCAAGTGCAAACTGATAATCATCATCATCATCTTCTGCAACTAGAATAATAAAGTTTTTTTTGTCCTCGCTCATGGCTATTTATTTTATGGTTCTACTAAGATCGGTTAATACAATTTGATTTTTATATCTGTATTTGGGTTAACATCATTACAACAAATATAATTAAAATAACTAAAATGAACATCTTTTTTTGCTTTTTAATTTTGTTTGATAATTCAACATTTGATCGTACCAATTCTGCTTTTTTCAACAAGTTATTAATGTCTTTTTTAATATATGGTATGGCATGGTCTCCTTTAACAATATAGTCGTAAGCACCTGATTTAAATGCTTTTTCCATCATGTCAGGATCATCATTTCCAGATAAGATGATCACGTTTATTTCAGGATTTACCTTTTTAATCTCCAATAAGGCCTCTAATCCATTCATGCCGGGTAAATAGAAATCCAGAATAATGAAATCCGGGTTTAGAGAAAGCTTGGTAATGCATTCATCCGCTGAGGGGAATGTCTGCAGCTTAAATTCATTAAAATATCCTCCCTGTTGATTTATGGTTTTATTTAAATGTTGATTTAACACCTCTAAGTATTCGTCATCATCATCTACAAGAAATATTTTATAGGCATGATTAGAACTTAGCATAATCTTGGAAGGTAAGTAATTATAGTTATTGTAAGTACTTTCTTTATCAAATGTATAAAATAAAATTACTTTTTAAAACAAATGCATTACTAATATTGAATTTCCTTAAAATCATAATTTGTTGATCTGCCGTCTTTGGTCTTGATGACTAATCTTCCAAATGAAGTAATATCAATGATCTTTCCAGTGATGATGTCATCTTGAGTTTTATAATCATGCCATTTGCCATGATTATAGAGATTCTTCATATAATCATTATGCAGTATTTCAGTATTCCCATTTCTGAGTTGTAGATATCTGATTTCTAAATATTTTAGACAGGACTTCAAAGCTTTCTGTAAATCTACATCATTATGTGTAACTGATTTGATTGATATCGCATTTGAAATCATTGGACTAAATGAAGTTGATTTACATTAATTCCAATGCCTATTACTGCTGATTTGATTTTAGATTGAGCAATAAGGTTTTCAATAAGGATTCCTGAAATTTTTTTATCACTTACATAGATATCATTTGGCCATTTAATTCTAACTTCATTTGCAAAATTGGAGGTAGCCAACTCAGATTTCACATAATCATAAATCCCCAGAGAAACAGCTTTATTAAGATCAAATTGTTCGCTTACTGGAAGAAAAGATGGTTTGATAATATAGCTAAAGGTTAGGTTTTGACCAGAAGCACCTTCCCAAAACCCGTCTCTTTGTCCTTTGCCTTTGGTTTGCAATTTTGTATTAATGACTGTCCCTTCAACACAACTTGCGTCATTGGCGAGTTTCATTGCATAGTTGTTAGTTGAGTCAACCTTGTCTAATTCTATGGTGTTACAACCAAAAAATAACATATCCATAAATATAAATGTAAAATAATTCCGTAATTTTGCAGTTTATTTAGTAAATGTAAAACTCTATGATGGCAAAAGCAAAACAAGCATCTGAAAAAACTGATATTGCCAAATTTATTATTGAAGCAATTCAGGATAAAAAAGGTAAGGAGATCAAATTAGTTGATCTTAGAAATGTTTCAGGAGCAGTTTGTGATTACTTTATAATATGTCATGGTGAATCTTCAACGCAAATTCAAGCCATTGCAGAGTCAGTTGAGAAGAAAGTCAAAAGTGATTTGAACGAATTTCCATATGGTAAAGAGGGGCTTCAAAATAGCGAATGGATATTATTGGATTATGTAGATGTAGTTGTTCATTTATTTAGAAGAGAAACCCGGGAATTCTGTGGAATTGAGGATTTGTGGGGTGATGCGGAGATTACTGCTATTGCAGAATCCTGAGATTGAAGTGGGAAAATATTTGTAAATTGCGTATATTTTTGTTATAAATTATATAGATGGAAAACGACAACAACAAGAAAAAATCGGGGAAAAAGATTGACGATAGCAAAGGTAAGTTTCTTATGCCTAAAGGTTCTAAATTCAATTTTTACTGGATATATGCAATAATTGCTATTGCGTTTATTGCATTACAATTTTTCAGCTTAGGATATTCAGCAAAGGAAATCACATGGCAGCGCTGTGAGCGTGATATGCTCAGAAGTAAAGACGTTGAAAGACTGGTTGTGGCAAATAGGGAAATCGTAAAGGTTTATATAAAAAAAGATAGGCTTTCGAGCGAAAAGTACAAAGACATTGTAAATAAACCATTTAGCATGGTAGAAAGTGGCCCTCACTACTTTTTTACCATCGGTTCTGTAGAAATATTTGAGAAGAACCTGGCTGAAGCGCAAAAAGTTTTTGATGAATATGATCAAGTCGGAGTTACTTATATCACCGAAAGAAACTGGGGAACAGAAATTCTGAGTTGGGTGTTGCCAATTCTTTTAATGGTTGGCATCTGGATATTTATCATGAGAAGAATGAGTTCTGGTGGAGGCGGGCCTGGGGCTCAATTATTCAATATTGGGAAATCAAAAGCTACTTTATTTGATAAAGACACTACTATAACGATTACTTTCGATGATGTGGCAGGTTTAGAGGAAGCCAAGCAAGAGGTAATG
>JAESTI010000236.1 GCA_016763665.1 Bacteroidia bacterium
AGTAATACAACGTATCAAATTCAGTATATTAATTCTAGTGGTGGAGTGATAAAGTGGGATATAGATCTGCCTATAACTAAAGACAGTACAGTTTATTTTTGGAGAATAAGGTTAGACACTTTATATGAAAATAAAAAGAGGTGGTATGAAAGTACTTTCATATATATAAAAGATGCTCCTACAGGCTGGAACCAATCTACATTTACTCAATTTAAAGACAATGAATTCCAGTTTTTAAATTACGACAATACAGCAAAAGAATTGACCTATGTTGAGACAAAAGATGAATTCTTAGTACAAACCGAAGGTCCCAGCGGCCCTATTAATGGAAATGATGTTTACTTTTTTATGAATAAAGCAAGAATGAGCTATATGAGTTATTGCCAAATCAATAAGTCGGAAAGGAAGGATATAATTTGTATTGCCATTATTGATAGAGATAGTTTACAACCATGGACCAATCCTCCCGGTAAAATATATGGAAGCATCTCATGTATGACAGGTAAGGAGGAGCGTTGGTTCGCATATGTGGCTGGAGATGTATCTTATAGGGATTCAGCAGCTAATTTGATCAATAATCTTGCTCCTGATAGTTCCTGGATCTTGATTTTTAGCTGGAATAATAATTATGCCAGCCAATGGACAAATGATGCTTTAAATAGTGCGATTAAATCATTAGGAGTTAAGGGTTTTGATCTAATTGAGGCACAGGATGATTACCCATTTATTATTCTTGGGAAAAAAGGAGGTGCGCTAGGAACAGCGATAGAACTATATCCGGATACCAATGATTTAATAGGTAATCCCCCAAGTGGACAAATATTAACACTGGATACTTCTATAACAAATGATTGGAGTCATGGATATATTACCTCAGAGATGATTGGTCCTGCTAAATCATGGGGCTCGTTACATTGGAAGTATAAATTAATCGATGTTTCAGACAGTATTTATATAGATATTATAGGTATTGATAACAGCGGTAAACAAACAACATTAATAAGTGAACTGGATTCTACAACTATGTTTCTTAACAGTATTGATGCTTCTTCGTATCCGTATATAAAACTTAGGGTATATCTGCAAGACAAGTCATTAAGATCACCACCAGAGTTAAAAATGCTTAGGGTACTTTATGAACCAGTAACTGAATTGGCTCTTAATCCATCAATTTCGTATAGTTTTTACAATGATACAATTCAGGAAGGCGATAATATAAAGTTTGAAGTTGCTATAGAAAACATTTCCAATGTTGATTCAGACAGTTTATTAATTGAATATTCGATTATTGATCAGAATAATAAGGAATTTCCAATACCTTATGAAAGGCAAAGTGCTGTAATTGCTGGCGATACTATTTTAAGCTCAATTTCTTTTAGTTCTTTTGGGTATTCTGGCAACAACAAATTGCTTATTGATGTAAATCCTGATAATGATCAACCTGAACAGTTTCATTTTAATAATGTAGGGACGATTCCGTTTTATGTCACCGGGGACAATACCAAGCCTGCCTTGGATGTTACTTTCGATGGTATTCATATTTTGAATGGAGACATAGTTTCACCCACTCCTGAAATTGTTATCAAGTTAACAGATGATAACAAATTCATTGCCTTGGATGATACTTCTGATTTTTACGTTGAAATAAAAAATCCCAATGAGAATTTTAAGAGATTGAATTTTTACAATGGTTCCGAAGAGACTATGAAATTTATTCCTGCTAAGAACGATGGGGATAACATTGCATTAATTGAGTTAAATCCTCAGTTTACTGAAGATGGCATATACGAGATGAGGGTAGCCGGTAATGATAAAGCAGGGAACCGGGCAGGTAAAAACGCATATTCTGTGAGTTTTGAGGTGATTAACAAATCTACAATTACAGAGGTGATAAACTATCCAAATCCCTTTTCGTCTTCTACAAGGTTTGTATTTACATTAACCGGAAGTTCTGTGCCCACTGAGTTTAGGATTCAAATTTTAACGGTAAGTGGAAAAGTAGTCAGGGAGATTGAACAAAATGAACTTGGCTCAATTAACATTGGTAGAAACATAACCCAATTTGCCTGGGATGGAACTGACAAATTTGGCGATCAGCTGGCCAATGGAATTTACTTGTACCGGGTTTTTACTACCATAAATGGTCAGAATATCGAAAAAAATTCTACAGATGCTGACAAATTCTTCTTCAAGGGTTTTGGTAAAATGTATTTATTGAGGTGATAAAAGCATTTTGCTAATATCTTTAACTAACTTTTTTGCCAATCTTTTATTTGCTTCTGCAGAAGGATGACCATCACCGATAATATACATTGCTGAGTCTGTTTTGTTAAATAAATTGGTGTAATCAAGAAAATTTACATTTCTATCATTTAACATTGGAGCTAAGGCATTCACATATTTTGATTCCGGTTTAAAGAGGACATAAAAGTTATCATTATTGAATTGACTTTTGTAGTAATCAGCAGCTTTGGCGATAACAAGAGCCGTCAGATTTAGATGCTCATTATTAATTTTAATTGGAAAACTAATGTTGAAATAATCAACGATGTTACTTTTTCCTAATATTTTATAAATAAAAGATATAAAAGACCTGCCTGTTGTGAAATTTCCTTTTCTTAATAATGTATCATCGTCTATAACATAATATGGCATATTTTCGCCCCAGAGGTTATATACCGTCATTGACCCTACCGCTCTTTGCACATGATCATCTGTAAATAAATATAAAGCAACTCCGTTATTCTTCTGAATTTGGTCAGTTAAAGCACCACTTTCTAGTAATGCCAGCATTTGTTGAGGGCCATAGCCTAAAAAGCCATAATTATAAGAATGATAATTATCATCCAAGGTTCCGAAATAGTACGGTAAGGTTTCATTGTCATTTACCCCGGCTCCAAAGACGTGGGAGCAACCAAAGAAAATGGCAAATCTATTTTTGGTAGATGAATCAGTTGGGGTATATCGTCTGCCATACTTATCAATAGTATAAGTAACATCGTAAACTGTAATGTCTTTTATGATCTTTTTGGAATGAACTTTTTTATCAGGCTTTGGCTTATACCCTAAAAGGGAATCTTGTAAAACATAGTTTTCCTGAATTAAAACTTCATTGTTTTTTTTTGTATTTAAGAGGTAGAAAACTGACTCTAACATAAAAACTAAAAGAAAGATTATCAAGATATTAATGCAAATATGAATTATGGATTTGTTAAAGGACTTATTTTTTATTAATACAAGTCCAATAAAAATCATTACACAATTGAATACCCAGATGGCTATATTATAAGCTGAAGATGATATTGCACCACCATCCGAAAATAGGTAAGCCATAAAAAATTGGTTAGTTAACAAACCTGTAGCTATGCAAATCCACCCAGTATAAATTAGAAAGAGATGTTTTGCGAGTATTTTCATTAAGTGAGGTAAAATTTGAAATTGCTTTTATTTAGGCAGCCAAACATATTTTGGGTTTCTACTCATCCAACCGTCTTTTACAATTGGGATTTTATTTTTCGGTAGTGATCCATTAAGGAGATAGTTGTTTTTGATCAGATCGAAGTTCTTATCATCTGTTATGATTAGGTCAAACTCTTTATTATTTATGGCGTTTATTATATCACCAGGAATCTCATAGCCTGCATTGGTCCACTCTCCTAACACAGATTGAGCTGCGACATACGGTTTTTTATTAGCTAAAATAT
>JAESTI010000237.1 GCA_016763665.1 Bacteroidia bacterium
AGATGAAAGCCTTAAAAAAACAAAGATATTACGATTTAATCTGTCCAATAACACAGGCCTGCCAAAATCTACTACACGGTCAATTATTCTTAATAACAAAATTTATTTTATAACCATTAAGGGGCTTTACAGTTTTAATTCATCAAAAAACAAATTTTTACCGGCTAATTTCTTTGGTGAAGAATTTACAGGTGGCAATAGAGGTATCCATACAGCAACGATGATCAAAGATTCTACTTATCTGCTGTTTGCCGCAGATGTGGAATTGGGATTTTTGAAGTTTATTTCTGGAAAAGCTATTTGGGATCCAACGATATTTAAGGGCTTAGAATTAAAACAAATTAATGCGATTTATGTTGATCCGCAAGGTAGGAGCTGGTTTGGTGGATCGGAAAAGAAAGTAATAAGGTATGATCCTGCTTTGGCAGAACGATCAAATACTACTTATAAAACTTTGTTGAGAAAGGTAATAATTGGTAGAGATTCTATATACTTTAATGGAAGTTTTTACACATGTAAGCTCTATGGACAAGATTGCAGAAAGAAGAAACAAACGAACGAACATTTGTTTAATCATGTTTATGCCACGGAGCAAACACAGGAATTTCATACCTCTATTCCTTATGATCTTAATTCAATAACTTTTGAAATAGCTGCTCCATTTTATAAGAAGTCAGAAAAAATTCGTTACAAATATTGGTTAAGAGGGTTTGAATATTCCTGGTCTCCTTTTATATATGAATCTAAAATTTCTTATCCAAGATTGCCAGAAGGGGAATATACTTTCTATGCAAAAGCAATCAATATTTATGATGAGGAGGGTCAGGCTACGACATTCAAATTTATAATCCAGCCACCATGGTACAGAACCACTTTTGCCTACGTCAGTTATTTCTTTTTATTTACAATGGTTTTATACACTTCTATTCAAATTAGTATTGCTCGTTTGAAGGCGGCCAAAAAAAGGTTAGAAAGAATGGTTAAAGACAGAACATTAGAAATTGTAGAGAAAAATATAATGCTAGAAAAACAAAAAGAAGAGATAGAATATGAAAAGGATAAATCTGAAAACCTGCTGTTGAATATATTGCCTAGAGTAACGGCAGAAGAGTTAAAATTAAAGGGTAGAGCCACACCGCATTATTACGATAATGTAACCGTTTTATTTACAGATTTCAAAGGGTTTACTATGGTTGCTGAAAAAATGCATCCTGATGACCTTATAGCTGAATTGGATATCTGTTTCAATAACTTTGATAAGATCATAGAAGAACATCATATTGAAAAGATCAAGACAATGGGAGATGCTTATATGTGCGCAGGTGGAATACCCAAAAAGAATATAACTAATCCTATGGATGTGGTTTTAGCAGGACTCAAAATTCAAAAATTTATGGAAGAATTTAAGAATGAGAGGCTTAAAAAAAACAAACCATTCTGGGAAATCCGAATTGGAATACATTCAGGACCAATTGTAGCGGGAGTGGTTGGAAGTAAGAAGTTTGCCTATGATATCTGGGGAGATACAGTGAATACTGCCAGTAGAATGGAGTCGAGTGGTGAACCTGGAAGAGTTAATATTTCAGGAGCTACTTATGAGCTGGTAGAAGAATATTTTAATTGTTCGTATCGTGGTAAAGTTAAAGCCAAAAATAAAGGAGAAATAGACATGCATTTTGTAGATAGTATTAAACCTGAATTTTCTTTAGATGAAAACCATTATCTCCCCAATAAGAGTTTCGTTAGTAAACTACATACCATGAGTATAGAAAGTATAGGCCGGGCTCAGTCGTTGGATGAAATGGATTTTAATTTTCTGGAGGTTCAAAGGTATGTTAAGAAAAGGTTCAAAAAAGAACTTCCTAAAGATCTCTATTATCATGATCTGGATCATACTATGGATGTTTGTAGTGTTGTTGAGGTGATAGCTAGAGAGGAGGGAGTAGATGATGCGAACATTATATTATTAAAAACAGCAGCGCTTTTACATGATATAGGTTTCCTTGAACAATATAAAGATCATGAGAAAAAAGGTGTAAAAATTACACAAAAGATTTTGCCAGGTTTTGGTTATACAACCCTCCAAATTGCAACAATTGGTGGGATGATCATGGCTACAAAAATACCTCATTTGCCAAAGAACCATTTGGAAGAAATTATTTGTGATGCTGATCTGGATTATTTGGGTAGAGATGATTTTGAAGAAATTTCACTCAAGTTAAAAACTGAATTCCAGGAACATGGAATAGTTAATAGTGATTTAGATTGGGAACAGCTGCAACTTAGCTTTTTTAAAAAGCACAGATACTTTACAAAATATAGTATTCAAAACCGGAATCCATCCAAATTGTCAGCGCAAAAGCAAATTGAGCAAAGAATGACAGCACTTCAGCCAAGTTCCTAATTTATTACCGATTTCTTAAGTATAATGAGTGTTTCAATCTGAAACCATCAAAGTTGCGGACACTTAAAAAAACATCTTAACAACCTGTGTATCAATTAATTATGTATTAATTGTCTTGCTGAATAATGGGAACAGAATTGGCAGTATAATGAAGAAAGAAAATAAGATGTATGAAAAATCATGAAAAGATGAGACACATTACTGAAATAACAATTCGATCAAAAAGACTTGGACAGATCAAATTTTCTGTCGATCACTATCTACTGTACAAGAAGATTATGCTCTGTACTTGGGTGATTTTTACTGGTACAGTTGCTTCAATTGCCTGGATCGAGGAGATTAGCAGATACTAAAAGTTGGATAGTGTTTGATAAGACTTGTAGTAGAAAGTTGCTTAACTTTTATTGAATCTTAGGAAAGGGGAATTAATGGAAATTTTTTCATTTGGAAATGCGACAAAACCTAAATACATCCATTAACCAATTATCAAATCCTGAATCCAATAACTGTTATGTCATCAATTTGTTCGAATTCCCCTTGCCATTTTTCAATTGTTGCTTCCAATATCTTATGTTGTTCTTCCATTTCAAGTGTATGGATCTCTTCAAGCAGCTCTTTAAATCTGCGGGTCATGTATCGCTTATTATAGTTGCCTCCGAATTGATCAATGAAACCGTCAGAGAACATATAAACAGTGTCATCCTTCTTCAAGGATACTTCATGATTTGTAAATGATTCATCAGTTTTTTTGTATGAAATCCCAACCGGTTGTTTATCAGGTTTTATCTCTATCAAATCCTTTTTACGGTATATAAACAATGGATTATATGCACCTGCATATTCAAGAGTACCGGCCTTACTATCTATAGAACAAAGAGCGATATCCATACCATCTTGCGCTTCACCGATCTTCCCGCTTTGTTTGAGGACACCAATTATTCCATGCTTAAGATTATTCAGGATCTCAGCTGGTTGTGTAATTCGATTTTCAATGACAATGCTGTTTAATAATGAATGCCCTATCATGCTCATAAATGCTCCTGGTACTCCATGGCCTGTACAATCTACTGCAGCTATTATCGATTTATTATCAATATGATTAAACCAATAAAAGTCGCCACTTACAATGTCCTTAGGCTTGTACAATACAAAAGAATTCTTGATGTGTTTTTTAATATAACTATCATGGGGAAGAATTGCCCTTTGGATCTTTTGTGCATAAGCTATACTTTTTATTATATCATCAAGAGCAATTGATAATTCATGACTTTTCTTTTCAACTACTTCTTTTTGTTTTATGATCTCATCTTCGGCATTTTTCCTTACGGTGATATCAGATTCGATAGCTACAAGCCTTTTCAATGAGCCGTCTTCTTTGAAAATTGGTGTTAAAGTCGTTTGTAACCAAATCTCCTTTCCATTTTTTGTTTTACTTGGAGCTTCGTAGATCACTGATTTTCTTTCACTTACAATTTCATTTAATAATTTTTCGATCTCCGGGTTACCACTTATTTTTTTCAAGTTTGTTCCTTTCTCCTTTCGAAATTCTTCGAACGTGTATCCCAATAGTTTTGTAAATCCATCATTTGCCCACTCTAGATTTCCCCTGGCATCCATAATGATGACCGAATTGTCAGTCTCACTGGCTACAATAGATAGTTTTTCAAGCACCTTATTTTTCTGTTCAACTATTTTCTTTTGGGATTCGATCTCCACATTTTGTGCACTAATAGCAACATTTTTTTCCTCCAATTTTCTATTGGCTTCCTTTTTTATCCTGTAACTTCTATAAAATAAAAATATGGCCATTAGACTAATTATCATCACAGCAATAAACAAATACATAATTACTTTTTGAGCTTCCAATTGAGCCAATTGTTTATTGATCTTATCTTTCTGATCTTGCATTAGATTTTTCTGATGGGTTATATTTTTTTGTTGTTCACCTAAAATGTTGGTTTGCAACGCCATTCTCCCTTGTTGGTCACTGATCTTTTGATGCTGGGTCTTAATTTCTATTTCTTTTTCTGACAATACTTTTATTTTCTCAGCAAGAATTTTTTGCTGTACATCTATTTCCTTAACTAAATCAAAGAGCCGACTTTTTTGCTCTGTAATTTCCTTTTTTTGTATAACTATTTCATTTTGTTGCTCTTTGATCTCCTGTGACTGTTTCTTAATTGCCTCTTTTTGTTTTGTGATCTCATCTTGCTGCTTAATAATTTCATCTTTTTGAAGTTTAACAACTTTCTTTTCTTCTTCCAATGATTTTTCTACCTGGTTAAATAGATCTTCCCAGGTGCTACTGGATTTGATGGCCAGTTTGATCAATCCGGGAGATACTTTTAATCGTTCCCTTTCAATGATCCCTTCGTTTACCTCGAAATTCATTTTATTATCAATAATGATCAGGTTGATCATCGACTGGTTAAATGGGTAATTGGCACTAACCAACAAAGTATTATTCCCGTACATTTTATCCAGTACTTTTGAAAGATCATATTGATATTTCTTATTTACGTAAAGGATTTGCACTTTCCGAATATCTTCCACTGACTTGAAGTTCAATATCCTGATAGGTTTACCATTGACCTTTTTGGAAGCAGCAAGGGAATTAAATACATTTGTAATAAGGTCTTTTCCCAATATCCCGATTTTGAATTCTTCAATATCATCCATATTCTCCCACTCCACATACTTGGTGAAATTGTAAATAAAAATGACCCTAAGTTCATTTTCAGTAACCGCACTCTCCAATTTTGAACGATCCTGGGAAAATGCACAATACGATAATAAGTTTAAACTAATTATGAATGTAACGAGATATGCCTTGAGTCCTGCTTTCATCTCTGAATATTGATAACACAAAGATAAATATAAGAAATTGTGGTTATAGTAAATACATCATGTTTGAAGCGGAAAGCGATAGGGTATAATGGGATACGTATGAGAAATCCCAAATTTCGAAAAACAAATTTCAAATAATATTCAATTTGTAACTAATAAGTGCCTTGAGTTTGGGATGCCTAAAATGCCTGGAGTTTTAATCTTCTAGCCCTACTTGCAATTCTTTTATCCACTTTTTATAACTTTAGACACTTCGTACTTTAGCTCACTTTAAGTACTAATAAGTTACCAATGATCTAATTCGGACTGATGTTTTCAATTGTCACAAATGATAATGTCCCTGTTCCATCATCAACTATTTTATACACATCATAATTAGTAACCACATCCCCGTTGGAATCTATGTCGCAATTACCGGACGCACCTTCGTAATTTACATCACCACTTTTTGCAGCAGTTTGGTTAGCTGACCAACCATCCTGTGGGTTTGCTGTGGATTCTCCGCTATCGTCACCTGAAACCTTCCTGATATTATCGTTTACAGCTATTCTGAATGCACCCATGTCATCAATGCTTGCACCATCTTGAACTGCGCGCTCCATAGAAAGGGCAAAGACGTATATGATATCGTAGAATTGAGCATTGAAAGATTCTACATCCTGACTATAGCGAGTTTTTAATTCACTTTGGAAATGAATATAGCTTCCAGAAGTTGTATCCGGAAAAGCATTTGCACCAAAGGCTCTTGGATTTCCGTTTATTACACCCGTTAAAAATTCAGGTGGCGCTTGAGTTAAAATGTTATCAGTTTTCTGTGCATCGCTGAAAATAAACCTGAGTGAATCTGTATTCAAGCCTAATACAGTTGCATTGTCTTTAACGTTGTTTAAAAATTCAACGTCAATTGAAAGAATAGCCGTAAACACAGCATCAGGATTGCCGCTGTAAAGGGTTGTCAGTTTAGTAATATAATCCGGATCACTTTCTAAGAAACTCACAGAATCAGTTATTGTGCCACCATCAGCAATAAACTTTTCTTTAAACTGCTGTGCCAGACCTTCTGAAAATACGTCTCC
>JAESTI010000238.1 GCA_016763665.1 Bacteroidia bacterium
TATTTACAGGATTTTCTGTATTTAGTTTTAAACCTCAAACAACTTACAACGGTTCCGTTACAAATCTCCAGGAGTTTGGAACAGAAGGCCAAGGCAGTGAATATTATCCCGATAGAAATAAATATTTCCTATATAACTTTGCTATTCCATTAGGCGGTGGTATAAAAGTTAGTCTTTCTAATCATATTTCATTTGGATTGGAAATTGGAGCCAGAAGAACATTTACCGATTATCTTGATGATGTAAGTACTGCTTATCCCAATAGTGAATTAATTGGACAAAAGGCAGATGGAAGCACAACAACCAGCTTATCGAATCAATCTTTACAAGCAAGTAATACAAATGATATCGCTGATCACCAAAGAGGTAATTCCAAGGATAAGGATTGGTATATGTTTGGAGGCGCAATTCTAGCCTATAATTTCAAATTCGGAAAATGCGGCAAAGCCTTTTATGAAGGATATAAATGGGACTAATCAGTAAGTCTTCATAGACCTCTATTCCCTTTTACCATTGATTTTCGTACCTTTGCATACTTATGAGCTATTCAGATAAAGATATATTAAAGGCGTTAAGTAATGTAATAGATCCTGATCTTGGAAAAGATTTAGTAACACTAAATATGATCAGGAATTTAAAAATTGAAGGTAAAGAAATATTCTTTGATCTTGTTCTAACAACTCCTGCCTGCCCGCTCAAAACAGCACTTGAAAATGCTTGCAAAAATGCTATAAAACATCTTGTTGACAAGGATGCAATTATTCATATGAACACTACTTCAGATGTGACCTCTACCAAATCCTCTAGTGAAGATGCACTACCTGATGTTAAAAATGTTATTGCAGTAGCTTCCGGAAAAGGAGGAGTTGGAAAATCTACCATTGCTGTAAATATTGCCATTTCATTGGCAAAAAATGGTGCAAAAGTTGGTTTAATAGATGCAGATATTTACGGTCCTTCTATCCCGATAATGTTTGGGATGAAAGGAGTAAAACCACAAGCAAAGAAAATTGACGAAAAGACTTATATGGTTCCATTTGAAAAGTATGGAATACAATTTATTTCGATAGGTTTTTTTATGGATGAGGAGCAATCTTTGCCATGGAGAGGACCAATGGCATCTTCTGCGATTCGCCAATTTATTAATGATACTTTGTGGGGCGAACTGGATTATATGGTCATTGATCTTCCTCCCGGAACAGGAGATATTCAGTTAACATTGGCTTCCGCAGTTTCTATTACGGGAGCAGTTGTGGTATCAACACCACAAGATGTTGCTTTAGCAGATGTTAAAAAGCCATTGACATGTTTCAAAATCCAAAAATAAATATTCCTATTATCGGGGTAATTGAGAATATGTCTTATTTCTCTCCGGAAGATATGCCGGATAAAAAGTACTATATCTTTGGAAAAGGAGGAACTGAGAAATTAGCTCAAGAAAAGGAGATTGAATTTTTAGGAAGTCTTCCTATTATTGAGCGTATAAGTGAATCTTGTGATTCCGGTAGCCCGATTAGTTTACATGAGGGTTCTGAGTCAGCCATTCTTTTCAAAGAGTTATCAGAAAAAGTAGCACAACAAATATCAATTATTAATAATACAAAAGAAACTAAACCAGAAGAAACTACAGCTTAAAATGGAAAATATAACTGATAATTCGTTAATTGAAAAAATAGAGGAAGCTTTAAATTCTATAAGGCCCTATTTAGAAGCTGACGGTGGAAACGTGGAACTACTGGGAGTATCCGAGGATATGAATGTATCCTTGAGGCTATTGGGAAGCTGTGAGCAATGTCCGATGAGTGTGATGACTTTAAAGGCGGGAGTTGAACAGGCGTTAATAAAAGCAGTTCCTGAAATAAAATCTGTTGAATGTGTTAATTTAACCGATCCCAACGATCCCAATGCTGTACTACCAGAAAATCTGAGATAATTAACTGGTTCCTATCTGAATATCCGTTACTTTTATCTCTCCGGGAATAAACCTAATTTTTCTTGGAAAGAGTTTCTTGCAGATTGCATCACTTCTTTTAACTGTAAAAGCTGCATCAATATTTAAAGATGAGGTAATAACAAAAGAGCTATCATCAGTAATACTTGGATATCCATTTATCACAATCGGTTCTTCACCATCAACATCAATTTTAAGGGACATTAATGGGCTTCTTAATGAACTGGAATTCACATCGTCTGCGAAATTAGAATTTGAAAGATATTTTAACCGGGGAAAGTATTTCTTGATAACTTTATTTGAATCTGCCTGGATAATTCCATCGAGAAACCAACCATTCTCTTTCAACTCTAATGTAAATGAACTATCCCCTGGGTATGTATAGGTTAGCTTTGTCCAATCTTCAGGATCACTGTCAATAATAACATCATATCTCCAAAATTCAGGCTGCCTGTTAAAAGTAATATCTAATAATCCTTCTACACTGTATACTTCAGCTGCATCAGTTAATCGAATATAGGTATACATTTCTCTTTGGCTTTTATAAGAGAATTTCCCTAAAATAATATCCAAAGTCAGCTTGTCTCCTTCAAATACTCTTACTCTTACACCAGAAGTATCAACTTGATATTCATTGTATTGCTCTTTATCAGTAGATACCAAATTGGATGGTTTAATAATTGCAATTTGATCAATTGCACTAACTATTTTCTCATCATCTGCCTTTCCAAATTTACTATTCCCTAACTTAATTTGCCAACTGCCATCTGATTTGATCAGATCAACTTCATTCTTTGCTTTGGTTAAAATCTTAATAGCACTTACTTTATCAATCTCCACATTAACTAAATCCTTATTAAATGTGCCTTTGCTCTTTGTTTCTTCACTTGATTCAACAAAAAATACTACCAACAAAAGGACACCAAAAACAAGTGCAAGATGTAAAGTCTTTATTTTCTTGAACATTTCTTTATATTAATAATTATCCTCCATCCAGCGCCTACGCTTTCTTGATTGTATTTGGTAACGAACCAAGCCATAAATGAGAATTAAAATGATTGGAGCAAAAACGTTAGCATATTTTATCATGGTCTTGGTACCATCTTCCAACTGCTCTAATGGCCTTGACGTAATGCCTTTTGTTCTTAGTTCTATTAGTCCTGTATCATCAGATAACCAATCAATAGCATTGACCATTATATTCACATTATCAGGGTGAACTTGCTGAGCCTGCTGACCTTCCCCATTAACAGCAAAATTTCCATTTCCAATAACAACCAATCGAGAATTATTTTCACCATTAATTTGCCCATCTAAAGCAACAGCTACAGGAAGTGATCCCAATGTAAAATCAGCTTCAGTCCAATTCTTGGAAATATCCATATAAAATGGTGGTTTTTCCACTCCTGATTTGGCAGAACTAAGTGCCAATGGATATATCTTAACTTTTGATGTATCTATACCTGAAAAAGAAATTGCATTAGTAAATGGCAAGACTATGGCTTCCAAACCTGAAGTAATCGGGTGTTCGGTAAAATTGGAGATTATCGGAAAATAAGGAAACTTAACTTGGGAATTAAAGGACAAAAATCCAGCCCTTTGTTGAACTGTAACAGAACCGCAATCAATATCTCTTACAATGTTATCTTCGATAATTACTCCTTTGTCTTGTAACCATTTTTCTAAACCTGTCGATTTACTCTTCGCATATGCTGTTTGCAGATCGGCATCAATTCTTGAAGTAGCTACATAAACATTTCTTCCTGATTTAAAGAAGTTATCTATGTGTTGAATATGAGATTGAGGAATAGAATCTTTTGGATCAATGATCACCAATGTTTTATATTCATCTCCTATCCCATTTGAATCTGTTAGTACTACTTCATGTATTTCATATAAAATTTCAAGATATTGAATTGCTTGAATCAGAGCCGCCTTTTTGGGTTCACCATGTCCTTGTAA
>JAESTI010000239.1 GCA_016763665.1 Bacteroidia bacterium
TAACAGCATCGGGCTTTCAGTTTTCAACAAGTTACAGCATTAACAACGACATGAGTGTCGTGGCACTAGTGCATATTGACAACCCTGGAAATAGTGAAGGCGAGTTTGTAGCCACCATTCAGCCAATCAGAAGTGGTGTTGGGAATAAAATCATTTTCAATGATCCCTGCAGCATTGGTAAATGAAATATGGAAAACATGGCCGCCTGTTTCTAGTTCATAAGCAATGCCAAGAGGTGAGTGGTATTGATCATAGTTGGCCTTTCGATAATCGGAAAATGTATAAAAGTAGTCAATAATAAAGGCGGAACTTCTTGAAAATTTTATTCGTGCTGCATAACCCATCGAAAACAATCCATTTTCATCACCATTAGCAACATAATTTCGGTGCAGGTATGTTGGCAGTATTTCTACAGAAATATACTCAGAAATTTTCCTTGCTATAATTGCCTGATATGTAAAGGAAAGGCGATGAGCAAACTTTTGATAAGAAAGTTCCGATGTAGTATCTGAAGAGGCAGCCATAGGAGTAACAGCAGTATTGGCGAAAACAGTAACAGATATTGGCATTTTATTGTCTTTCGTTTGCTCAAGTAAACCGTATTTTATATAGCCGTCAATGTGCTCTTTTACTTTGCTTCTACCCAGTCCCAAAGTCAGTTTGTCGGTTACACCATATTCAGCCGCTAACCTGATATTGGCTGCGTTGTCTAATCCATAAAATTGATGAATTCCGCCTCCGGAAGCTCCTCCAACATCACCAAAACGGTGAGAGATCCTAACATCCAAAGTTTTTGCTTTTACTGTTTCAATGGAGTGAGCATTAACAATACGTGTAGTTTTAAATGTAGCAATAACCGGATCCTTGGAAACATCTTCAGTTTCTGCATCCAACAAATCCATCATGTCGTCCTGGGCATGGAGCTTTATTGAGAATAATGTTAATGCTAATATTAGAAGGTATATATTCATTTCAACTATTGTAGTAATTTGTTTACTCTTTTTAATAAATCCTAAATTCTAATATCTAAACCCTAAACAATGTCAAAATCCAAATCTTAAATGTTTAAAACGCCAAGTTATAAAAATGAAAAGTTTGGGATTTATTATTTTAGTAATTTGTTATTGTTTAGTATTTAGAGTTTAGTGCTTAGTATTTTACTTTTGAATGTAGTTAACTTTATTTGCAAATCTTTACACTGGTTAAATTACTTGGTATGTAACTCATGAGTTGCATCAAATGTAACCTCAACTACCTCTGCAATGTTATCTATAACTATTGAAGGTACTTCAATTTTATGATCTTCTATTTTCACATTGAACACAGCATGAATTGTAATTTGGCCACCTTTTACCGTAATCGTTCCTTTGATCTCTCGTGGTTGGGTTACTCCATGTAGTGTTAAGTCTCCTTTAAATGTTACTTCGTAAGAGCCATCTTTGGATAAATCAACATCCTCAACAATCTTACCTTTTAGTATAGCGTAAGGATGTTTCTCGCTTTCCATGTACTTTTCGTTGAAATGTTCCTGCATTAGTGGCTTTTCAAAAACAAAACTCTTAATAGCTACTTTACATACAACCGCATTGGTTTCGATGTTAACTATAGAAGTCATTTTTTCAGAAATGGCTTCTATGTTCTCTAATAGAGCTTCAGAAAAAAACTTTGCTTTGGCAGTTTTGTTATATAAACATTTTGTGCATGGATAGTTAATACAAAACAAAAACAGATAAGGGTTAATATTGATTTTTTCATGATCGTATATTTTAGTGTTTATTCAGGGGCACCATTTTCAATCCAACAGTAAACTTTATTTATAACTGAATCCGCTAGTTTAGTACCATTAAGTGGCATTGCCAGCGTTGTTTCATGTTTGATAGCCTCAAGAAGGGTTCCATTTAGAGCTTCATCCTTTGTATTTGTATAATCTTCTAAATTCGCACCGCTTATTCCATTGGTATTGGATGATGTGTGGCAACTATTCGTACAATTTGCATCTATTATTGATTTGATGTCATTTGTATATGTAATATTTAGTGTATCGCACTCAGCGACTATTACCTTATCAGCCTGATCTTTAGTACACGAACTGAAATAAACAACAATTAAACCAACCAATATTAATCCTAAAACTCGTTTCATTTGCCTAAATTAATTCTTTCTATAAACTTTCATGGAAAAAATATTACTTGAGTAAAATTAGCCTTTGATTTGCTACTACGTTATTTTGAGTTCTAACCTGAATAAAATATATACCGGGCTTAATGTGTGAGCTTATATTGTAATTTTCTTTAAAAGTATCTTTACTTATAATTCCCGAATATAACTTTTTAACTTCTTGTCCCCGGGAATTGTACATAGAAATTGTTGCTATTTCATTGTTAATAGAGTTAAACTCAATGTTGAAATTATTATAAGCAGGGTTAGGATACACTTTCAATTTATTATCGTTTGATGCCTGAACGCTTTGACTACCGATTCCGGTTGGTGGTGCTTTAACTGTTAATGAATTTGTAAATATAACATCACCTGCTGCTGTTCCAGTTCCGTCCGCTTTATTAACGGCTGCATAAAAAGTAATGTCACCTTCGTCTGATGATGGGGCTGTCCAATCATAAGACCATGTGTTGTTACTAGTACCCGAAAATGTATGAGTCACGTGATCAGACGAACCCGTAGCTGTTTGGGTGTTAGTTACATCTGTAATAGTTACGGTTCCTACTGCTGTTCCACTTGAATTCATGGCAATGATCTCAAACCCATTTTTAGTTCCACCTTCTCCGGTAACGGTTATACTGTATTTGGTTCCGGTTGTATAACTGGTGTCTCCAGTTCCAAATGCAATAGTTCCTCCTGTAGTTACACTGGTACCTGCATGGCAACCGACAGAATTACAAGTAGATTCTCCAGTACCTCCGGTTCTTCCTGAAGGTGCACCGGAACTATAAGTAAAAACCATGTTATATGACATTGCAATTAGAGCAATGATCATAATCGAAGAGTAGAGGGATTTCTTGTTCATAGGTTTATCTTTTTATTGATGATGGATGTAAATTTAGAAAAATAATTATTGAGTGTATAGTATTTTTTTCCGAATTGCATGGATATTTCCCTTCAATTCAATAAAGTATAATCCGGGATCACAATTTAGTTTGTTCAGATCAATAGTGAATTTTGTTTGATCGTTGTTCAAATTTATATTATCAATTCTGTTTCCAAGAATATCATAAATATTTAGTTCTGAATTAAGAGGATTTAAGTTAGATAAATTAATTGTAAAGGTGCCTTTAGTTGGGTTGGGGTAGATATTTATAGGATATGGTTTAAAGTGTTCATATATAGATTCAATAACTGGAGCATTAATTATATTAGAAACAAAGACACAACCGTTAGCATCTGTGATCGTTAACAAAAATAGTCCTGAAGATACTATTAAAGTGTCGTTTGTTGTAGAACTGTCATCCGACCATTTATAGGTATAAGGTGTTATTCCTCCTCCTATAGTATCTATAAAAACTATCCATGGAGAATTAAAACCTATTGAGTCAGGGTTCTCTATAAAATCTATTACAACATATAAGCTATCTGGCTCCGAAACAGTTGCTTTATTCGAATCAACACAACCATTGGCATCAGTAACAGTTACATAATATTTAGCTCCTGATAAACTTGTTAAATACTCATTTGTACTTCCGGTTGACCATAAATAAGAATAGGGACTAATTCCCCCTGTAACTAATACATCAACGAAACCATCAGCATGTCCATAACAAGTAACATTAGCTTTATCATTTATGCTAATACTTAGTTCTTCAGGTTCAGTTATAGTTATTGCTTTGATGCTTTTGCAGTTAAGGCTGTCGGTTACATCAATATTGTAAATATCACCAGACAAACCTATAGCGGTTTCTGTAGTTTGTGCAGGATTAGTTGACCATGAATAAGTGTAGGGTTCTATACCTCCATCTACTGAAATAGTTATAGTTCCATCATCATCACCAAAACAGATGACATTATTTTTGGAAATAACATAAATAGATGGTGCTCCTGCATCACTGATATTGTAGGTTTTTACCCATTGACAACCATTAGCATCAAGTACTGTAAGGCTATATGTAGCAGCTGCTAATCCGGTAAGAGTGGAATCTGAATCTCCATTATCCCAACTATAAGAATATGGTGGTGTACCTCCTGCTGCAGAAACAGATATTTTCCCATCATTATTCCCACAGCTTGCGTCAGCTTGGTCAATAGTTGAAACGGTAATGGCGCTTGGTCCACCGACTGTGATAGTTGTTGAAGTATCACAACCATAGCCATCGGTTATGGTTACTGTGTAATTTCCTTGTGTAAGACTATCGATCATTTGAGTTGTTGCACCATTACTCCAAATATAAGTGAAAGAACTGGTTCCTCCGGTAACTGTTACCGCACCACTGCCATCATTTCCGGTATTACAGGTGGCATCTGATTGTCCGGTAGTTACTGTAAACATAGCAGTAGAGCAAACGATAGCTGGTGTAATCGAAAGAGTATTTGTATAAATCAGATCACCTGAACCTCCGAAACTGCTTCCATTACCATCTGCTTTATTAACAGCAAGATAAAATGTTATAGAACCTTCATCAGAGGAAGGTGCCGTCCAATCGTATGACCATGTATTATTACCATCTGCATTTTTATGTGAAATGTATGTGCGGCTACCGGCAGTTACTGAGGCAGTATTGGTAGTATTGGTAGTAGTGATCGAACCAATATTGGTATCATCGGAATCTCTTAAAATCACCATTTCAAACCCATTTTTTGTGCCACTTTCACCAGTTACATTAATGGTATATGTTTGTCCAGGGATATATTTTGAACTTCCACCATCGAAATCGATTGTACCTCCGATTCCAGATGCACCACCATGGCATCCTGAGCAAGTGGTTTCACCTGGAGCACCTGTTCTGGCGGTTGGCGGAGTACCTGCATTTGTAAAAACTCGTTCTGAGAAAACAGCCAGAATACCAATAATAACGATGGTAGAAAATATGATCTTGTCTTTCATGTTAGTAGGATAGATATTTTGTTTCGCAGAACAATTTATTAATTAAAATGAAATATCAAAAGTAATGACAGGTAAGAAAAAAAAGGAAGCAGATTAAAACTTAATACCGATAAGCATGATATCATCTGTTTGATCGTAATTCCCTTGCCAATCTTCGATTTCTTTTTGGAGCCATTCATATTGCTCGTCCATTTTTTGAATTTTGCAATCGGCCAACATTTCTCGTAGCCTTCTTTTGGTAAGTTTCTTGTTCCTTGGGCCTCCAAATTGGTCAGGAATACCATCGGAGAACAAATAAATTGAGTCATTCTCATTAACCTTGATCTTGTGTGTTTTATATTGAGTACCACCTAAAAATGCATGCCCACCGATAGAATACTTATCACCTTTAATTTCCTCTATAGAACCATTGGTTTTAAAGAACAAGGGCCTTAGCGCGCCAGCGAATAGAACTTCTTTATTTTTCTTGTCGATAGTTACTAAGGCTATATCCATGCCGTCCATGGTTTCGGCCCCCTCTTCACTTTGTTTTAAAGCTGCTTTTACGCCTTCATCTAACCTTGACAATATTTCAGAGGGTTGCAGTATATTTTCTTCAATTACAATTTGATTCAACAAAGTATATCCAATCAATGACATAAAAGCTCCAGGTACTCCATGGCCTGTACAATCTACCGCAGCAATTACAGTTTTATCTTTTTTGGTAGCAAACCAGTAAAAGTCACCACTTACAATATCTTTAGGCTGATAGTATACAAAAGAATTGGGTAAAGCTTTTTTGATCAAACTATCCGTAGGTAAAATAGCTTCTTGTATTCGTTTGGCATATGTGATACTAGCAGTAATGTGACGGTTGTGCTCCTCGATGTGTTGATAGGCCACTTCCAATTTTTGTTTCTCTTCACTTAATTGATGAGTTCGCAATTCAACTTTTTCTTCAAGAATTTTCTTTTCAATTTTGATGATTCGTATTCTATAAAGAACAAATCCATAAATAGCCAGGGCGAAAAGAAAAGTACACAAACTATAGAACCACCAAGTACGCCAGTAAGGTGTTAATATCTCAAACTCATAAGATGATGGTTCAGCATTCCATAACCCATCATTATTGCACGCTTTCACAAGAAATTTATAATGGCCATAATTCAAATTGGCGTAGTCAACATAATTTACTTTTGTAAACGGAGACCAGTCCTTATCAAAACCCTCTAATTTGTATTGATAATATACTTCCTCAGGGTTGGTAAGGCTAACTCCTGTAAAATGAAATGTTAAGTGATTTTGGGAATGTTCGAAGGTATTGTTTTCAGGAAATTCTTCAAATTTTCTTGATATCTGTAGATTGGTAATTTTTGTTATTGGTTGCTGTACATTAGCTTTATCTTCATTTGGATTATACTTTACCACACCCATAATGGTTCCAAACCACATGTTACCTTTTGAATCGACACATTCAGCATTTTGGACAGTTTCAATTCCAAGAAAACCTTGTTGAAGGCCATAGTGGGAAAAAGTATTGGTTTTGGGATCTAACTTATCAATACCTAAACTGGTTCCAATCCATAGATTGTTATTCAGATCACATGTTATTAAGAATGGTGTTCCTGAACTGAGTCCGCTTTTTACAGTATAATTTCTAAACACATTACCATTATATTTATATATACCAGATCCATATGCACCAAACCACATATTCCCTTCCCGATCTTCGTTCATGCACAACAGCAATTTACTATCCAAACCGTCTTTTTCTCCATAAGATTTAAAATTTGTTCCATCATATTTTACCAAGTCACCGCCTACAATTCCAAACCAGACATTACCATGACTATCGCAATAAACTTTAATCGCTTTGTCACCTGTTAATCCATTAGAGCCGTTATAGTTTGTGAAAGATCCTGTTTCTAAGTTATAGAATGATGCTCCTTCGTTTGTACCAATCCAAATATTTCCAGATTGATCACTGTCAATTGAGTAAATTACATTGCCGGCTAGTCCATTTTCATTTGTTATGATCTTAAATTTTTGTTGGCCTTTTTCTAATTTGGCAATACCGCTACCTGCTGTTCCGAACCAAAGAGACCCTGTTCTATCTTCTAAGATGCAATATACAACGTTAGAAGGTAGCCCATCTTCAATATTGTAGTTTTTGAAAATACTGCCATCAATGCTTTTATTGTCTTCGTTTAATTTACTAATTCCACCTTCTGTACCCAGCCAAATGTTGCCATTACTGTCTTCCAAAACGGAAAAGACTAAACTATGCGAAAGACCATCAGAATCATCGTATATTAAAAACCTTTCTCCCCTGTATTGATTAAGCCCCAGCTCTGTTCCAACCCATATATTTCCTTCCCGATCTTGTACAATGGTATTTACTTTATTAAAATTCAATCCTTTATCTGAATTGAAAATTTTGAAGATTCCTTTAAAACTATCCTTTGAGTCTGGGATAAACTGGGTAATCCCATTATCTGGAGACGAGAACCAAAAGTTTCCTTCATTATCTTCAATGATATGATTGATAGTAGTAGAACTTAAACCAGATTCAGTATTAAATACGATTGGATTTTTATCATATATGTCCGTTGGATCAAATACGACTATTCCTTCCCGAGTGCCAACCCAAATATTTCCGTTAAATGCTGTATACAAATAAATGACTTGTGCATTTGGTAAACCATTTTCAATGGTTATATGAGAGCAGAAACTCTTAACTTCTTCACTGACATTTTCCAGATTGTTTTTTGATTCGAGTTCACTTAAAACCTTTTGGGAATTGAATATCGTAATTCCGTTTGCAGTTCCACACCAAAGTGTTCCCTTTTCATCTTCAGTAATTGATAGAACAATATCGCTATTCAACCCTTCTTTTTCTGTAATTGAGGTAAAACTGCTTTGTTCAGAATCATAGGAAAACAGTCCTGCTCCTAATGTTCCTATCCATATGTTTCCTTTTTTGTCTTCGTATAAACTGGTTATTGTTTTGTATTTAACAATTTCGGCCAACTGAAGGTTAACCAATTCCTTTGTTTTGAAATTATAAATAGTAACTCCACCTCCCCAGTGACCATACCAAAGATTACCAAACTTATCTTTTAGGGTAGCAGTGATCCAATCTTCAGCAAGTCCGTCATCTTTTGAGAATGTTTTGAATTCTCTGCCGTTGTAACGGGACAATCCTGCCATTGTGCCTATCCATAGATTCCCGTCATCATCCTGAATTAA